>DATDRD010000277.1:0-2911 GCA_035291925.1 Anaerolineales bacterium | reverse complement strand
TAATTACCGTTCCTTCCGCAATCTGACTGCGGATACCCACAATTGAATGCTTAATCTCGGCTTTGCGAATGCGGCAGCCTTCCGCGAGCAGTACATCCTTTAACTCGCTGTCCTGTACTATGGAGCCTGGCAGAAAGCGCGCGTGAGTGTAAATTGGTGCCTTCGCATCATAGAAATTGAACGGCGGATCTGAACTGGTCAATTTCAGATTGGTCTCATAAAACGAGCGTATCGTTCCAATATCCTCCCAATAACCATCGAAATCAAAACCATATACTTCATGCGATTGGATCGCCTCCGGGATGATCTCGCCGCCAAAATCGTCATGGCGCAGATGATAGTTGAGCAGGTCATTCAATACTTTGGTCTTGAATAGATAGATGCCCATCGAACCAAGCAATGGACGCTCGGGGTCATCACGACTCACAAATCGATTTTGGACCTCCGGATCCTTCGGCTTTTCAACAAAAGAGGAGATCTGACCATCCGTCTCGCGCTTCAAAATACCCAGGCGGGACGCTTCGCTTCTCGCAACGGGTTGGACGGCCACCGTTATATCGGCATTTTTCTCCCAGTGATATTCCGCTAACGCGGCGTAATCCATGCGATAGAGGTGATCTCCGGCAAGGATCAACACATACTCCGCGCCCGTCGCCTGAATCTCGAATAACTGCTTGCGCACGGCATCCGCTGTGCCCTGATACCAGTCCGCGCTTTGCGGCGTTTGCTCCGCGGCCCAGATCTGCACCCAGCCGGTGTGGAACGCGTCGAAGTTATAAGCCTGGGAAATGTGACGGTGAAGCGAAACCGAGTTGAACTGGGTCAGGATCGCAACGCGATAAATCCCCGAATTGATGCAGTTGCTGATGGGAATGTCAATGAGCCGATATTTGCCCGCGATCGGCACAGCAGGCTTTGAGCGCATCTTGGTCAATGGATGCAGACGTGATCCCCGACCTCCTCCCATAATGACACCCAGAACATCGTTCATTGACGGCATAGTGGCCTCCATGCTGTCATTGCGAGGAGCGTTCGCCTCACTCATCATTTACAAGGTTGTGAGGCTCGCAATGGACAATAGCCCTATTATCTCTTAAAACGCAGAAGCTGGCGCACCTTTCCCGACACAAAAACGATGGGGTATGCCAATAAAATGAACAGGTCAATCAGCGCAAAGATTATATAAAGCTTCATCTCTCACCTCACAAAAAGAGCCAAACTACCTTGTGACATTCACACAAGCGCACGGGTACAGGCGCTGCGCTGTGATTATTTTCATTCTACGGCGCAGCATATTGAAAGTCAACAGTTATAATATTTGTCTAATAAAAAATATATGCATTAGCAAAAACATCCTCCCATTCTGAGAGGACGTTCGGTTAAATTGCCTGTAGGGTATAATGCCAGTCAAAACGAGTGCCGAAGGAGGGAATCGAACCCTCATTCCCGTAGGGAACACGATTTTGAGTCGTGCGCGTCTGCCAATTCCGCCACTCCGGCCTTGGGGTGATCTTCCCCATGCGCCCCAAAGTATACCACTCCCGACACGAAGGTCAAGATGAAACTAGGAATAATCGGATTACCCCAGTCAGGAAAGACCACCATTTTCAATGCATTGACACGCGGGGATACACCGACCACCGCTTCGGCAGGACGCTTCGAAGTCCATACCGCGGTCGTGGATGTTCCCGACCCGCGCGTGACCAGACTCTCGGAGATGTTCAAGCCGAAGAAGACGATCTATGCCAGAGTAAACTATGCGGATATCGCGGGGTTGGAAACTGGTTCTGCCAAAAGCGGTATCTCCGGTCAATTGCTGAATCAACTCACTCAGATGGATGGTTTTATTCTGGTCGTGCGCGGCTTTATGGACGACAGCGTTCCTCACGCCCTGGGAAGTATTGATCCCGCACGTGATGCAGATGTTATGCTTAGTGAATTGCTTTTGAATGATTTGATCGCAGTCGAACGGAAACTGGAACGCCTCACCGAAGAACGAAAGAAGGGTGGCACCGATAAAGTAGATAACGAACGCCAAACCGCTCTGTTTCAACGTCTGCGCGAGGTACTTTCGGAGAATACCCCTCTGCGGAAGGTGGATGTTACAGCGGAGGAGGGTAAAATCCTTTCCAGCTTTGGCTTGCTCACCCGCAAACCTGTCCTGATTGTCTTCAATATGGGTGAAGGTCAAACCGCACCAGAATGGGAATTTGAAACGCCATCCGTTGCTTTGCAGGGCAAACTCGAAATGGAGATCGCGCAATTATCCCCTGAAGATGCGGCTGTATTTATGCAGGAATATGGCATCGAAGAACTCAGCCTGAACAAGATGATCCGCCTCTCTTATGAGCTGCTCCAGGTACAATCGTTCTTTACCGTTGGCGAAGACGAAGTCCGCGCCTGGGAGACGCGCCGCGGCGCGACGGCGCAGGAAGCGGCAGGTGAGATCCACACCGATCTGCAGCGTGGATTCGTTCGGGCGGAGGTGGTGGCTTATGGGGACCTCATCAGCCTCGGCGGGATGAATGAAGCGAAGTCGAAGGGCAAGTTAAGGCTCGAAGGCAAGGAATATCCTGTGAAAGATGGGGACATTGTGCATATCCGATCCAGTTTATAACATGTCATTGCGAGCATTCTTTGCGAAGCAATCCCAAACTTAAGAGGAGATTGCTTCGCCGGGAAGTGCATCCTCCTCGCAATGACATAAACAAGGAGAATTTATGGCTTACACGCTCACTAAATGGAATCTGAACGAACTCTTCCCTGGCTTTGACAGCCCGGACCTGCAAGCCGCGTTCGATAACGTGGAGGAGCAGGTGATGTCATTTGAGGGGATACGGGGCAAGCTCAAGCCTGATATTGATGCGGAGCAATTCCTTGAGTTCGTGCGCGCATCGGAAGCGGCAACGCG
>DATDRD010000276.1:0-5113 GCA_035291925.1 Anaerolineales bacterium | reverse complement strand
GAGATTGCCCGCGCCCGCGCAAACGAGGAAGGAAAGCCTGAGAACGTGACTGCAAAGATCGTGCAGGGACGCCTTGAAAAGTTCAAGGATGAAGTTGTCCTCAATCGTCAGGCATATATCCGCGAAGAGTCCATCACGGTGGAGAAGCTGATCCTGCAAACGGTGGCAGCTATCGGTGAGAACGTGATCGTGCGCCGCTTCCAGCGCTGGGAGTTGGGCGAGAGTCTGGACAATTAACTGAGACATGGAGACCAACCTTCGGGTTGGTCTTTTTATGACCCCACCTGTCCTCATGGACACCCTCCCCATTTTCCTGGGAAAATGGGGAGGGCAGGGAGGGGCAAAGGAGTCATATGAGTGACATCAAATATAAACGTATTCTACTCAAACTAAGTGGTGAGGCGCTGGCGGCCAGGTCCGGTTTTGGCATCGATGTGGATGAGGCCGAGTCGATCGCCAGCCGGATCAAGGAAGTGCATGAGATGGGCGTGGAGGTGGCTGTTGTGATCGGTGCAGGCAACCTCTGGCGCGGAAAACAGGGGTTGGAGCGCGGCATGGATCGCGCCACTGCTGATTATATGGGCATGCTCGGTACAGTGATGAATGCCATGGCATTGATGGATGCGCTGGAACGTGCCAATGTTTTCACGCGTGTTCTCTCCGCCGTGGAGATGCGTGCCGTTGCTGAGCCTTACATCCGCCGCCGCGCAATCCGCCACCTGGAAAAGGGACGAGTGATCGTCTTTGGCGCAGGGACGGGCAATCCCTATTTCTCGACAGATACCGCGGCCGCCTTGCGGGCCATGGAAATTGGCGCTGAGATTGTCATCAAGGCTACCAAGGTGGATGGGATCTATGACTCCGACCCGAAAAAGAATCCGAATGCCAAGAAATTCGAAGAAATGACCCATATTGATTTCCTCAGCCGTCGGCTTACCGTGATGGATAGCACAGCGGTGACGCTGTGTATGGAGAATAACCTGCCCATCCTCGTGCTCAATCTATGGGACCCTCACGCGCTCGTAGCTGCGTTAAGAGGTGAAGCGGTCGGAACCCTGGTTCACGATTAGGTTGATTTTGGTCGATGAATAGGAGAGAGTTTCCTCTCCTATTTTTTATTCCTGAGAGTCTCTCGCTTTTCTTCAGAATCTCTCACAATTTGCATTCATATAGCGAATTTTGTAATTTTGGTGTATCCTTATAACAGACTTCGGGAGTCGTTTTTCGGAGTCTGAAACGATCAGAATTCGAGGAAAGAGTTCCGAACTCTTTGCTAATTTCAGGAGGCTGTGGTGATAAAAGATATCCTTAACAGCGCCGAAACTCGGATGCGCGGCGCCATTCAAGTCCTTCATGACGACCTTGCCACTATCCGCACCGGACGCGCGAGCCCGGGCCTGGTTGAAAGGATGCAGGTTGAGTATTACGGCACACCCACATCCCTAATGCAGCTGGCTTCGATCAGTGTCCCCGAACCGCGTACGTTGACGATCAAGCCGTTCGATCCATCCACGCTCAAAGTGATCGAAAAAACGATTCAAGCCTCAGATCTGGGGTTGAATCCCAATAACGATGGCAAGGTCATCCACCTCAACCTGCCTCCGTTAACTGAAGACCGCCGCCGCGATCTGGTCAAACATGTGCATCACCGCCTCGAGGAGTCCCGAATTGCCATCCGCAATATCCGCCGCGATATCCACAACGACCTGCGCGACTTTGAAAAGGAAAAATTGATTTCTGAAGACGAGCTGAAACGCGGCGAGGAGGACCTGCAAAAACTGACCGACCGCTTTATTGAAGAAATTGCTGAACAGGGCAAGAAGAAAGAAGCGGAGATCATGGAAGTCTAGTAACGATCTAAATCATTACTACGTTAGTGCTGATGACAAAGCCCCCTCTGAAGATCCCCGCTGATAGACTTCCCCGTCACGTTGCCATGATCATGGACGGCAATGGACGCTGGGCGCTTTCCCGCGGTCTGCCGCGCCTGGCTGGTCACAAGGCAGGGACGGAGAATCTCCGTCGTGTGATCCGCGCCACCGTTGAGTTCGGTGTGAAGTATCTTACGATCTATGCCTTTTCCACGGAGAATTGGGGGCGGCCGCCTGAGGAAGTTAAAGGTCTTATGTATATCCTTGAAGACGTGATCGATAAGGAACTGGCTGAACTGAGCAAGGAAGGTGTGCAGCTGCGTCACATTGGGCGGCTGGAGCGGCTCGCTCCCTCGCTTCAGGAAAAGGTGCTGGAAGCGATCGAATTGACCAAGAACAATGATCGCCTGATCCTGAATGTCGCGTTCAACTACGGCGGGCGTGATGAGATTGTCAATGCCATACAAAATATCATGAAAGATGGGATCCCGCCTGAAGAAGTGACGGATGCGCTGGTGAGTCGCTATCTTTATACAGCAGGCGTTCCTGACCCCGATCTCATTATCCGCACATCGGGAGAATTGCGTGTCAGCAACTTCCTTATCTGGCAGGCCGCGTATTCTGAATGGTACGTCACGCCAACCTATTGGCCTGATTTCGATAAGGAGGAATATCGGCGCGCCCTGGAAACGTTTGCCCGGCGTGATCGTCGTTATGGAAAAGTCTCGTCGAACGAGTATGAGGCCTCTGGTGCTTAGACGGACATTCACAGCGCTTGTGCTTGCGGCGGTCGGTCTGCCGGCGATCATCTACGGCGGCTGGTTTTATTTTCTGCTGATGGCGGTTTTCCTGATCGGCGCTGCGTGGGAATACGTTCGTTTGTTTCGCGCAGTTCAATATGAGCCTAGCGAAATCGTCACAGTTGGAGGCGTGCTCATCATTGCAACGGCGCGCTTCTTTCTTGTGGATGCCGCCATCCCTGCCTTCGTACTGCTGGTGCTCCTCGCAATGACCGTCCATCTCTTTGCGTTCGAGCGCGGCCGCGATCAGGCCGCCCTCGATTTTGGGGTGACGGTTGCAGGCATTGTTTATGTCGGGTGGCTCGGGTCGTACTTGATTGATTTGCGGTTCCTGCCTGACGGCGTCTGGTGGTGGCTGCTTGTCCTGCCCATCGTCTGGGCAGGGGATACCGGAGCCTATTCGATCGGTGCCGTGTACGGAAATCACAAGATGACGCCGCGCCTGAGTCCAAAGAAAAGCTGGGAGGGATATTTTGCAGGCCTGTTTACCTCCGTACTCATCGGCGCGTTTTTTGCCTACGCTTTTTCGTCCATAGGGCCGCAGCCCTTGCATGGTTTGATCAATCCCCTGCAAGGCGGACTGCTCGGACTTGTGATTGGTGGGCTTGCCCCGCTTGGCGACCTGGGTGAAAGCATGTTGAAACGCCAGGGCGGGCTCAAGGATTCAAGCAATATCTTTCCGGGTCATGGTGGTTTTCTGGATCGTATCGATTCATGGATCTGGGGCGCGGCGATCGGTTATTTCATGATCCAATTTTTGTTTCTATAAAGGAGGTTTTATGGAATTACACAGGGATCCCACACGAAACCTTGCGCTAGAACTCGCACGCGTGACAGAAGCGGCGGCGCTGGCGTCAGGTCGCTTTATGGGCCGCGGTGACAAAGAAGGGGCGGATCAGGCCGCGGTCAACGCGATGCGGATCGTCCTCCAAACGGTGGATATGAACGGGATCATCATCATCGGCGAAGGGGAAAAGGATAACGCTCCGATGTTGTATAACGGTGAAAATGTGGGGAACGGTTTACCTCCGGACGTTGATGTGGCTGTGGACCCCATTGACGGGACTCGCCCTCTGGCATTTGGCCGCTCGAACTCGCTTGCAACGGTTGCCATCGCCCCGCGCGGCAGCATGTTCGACCCGGGGCCCTTTGTTTATATGAACAAACTGGCAGTTGGGCCTGAGGCGAAGGGCAGGATCAATATCGAAATGTCCATCACCGAGAATCTCACTGAGATTGCCAGAGCCAAGAAAAAAGACGTTGAAGATCTGACGACGATCATCCTGGACCGCGAGCGCCACAAGGGGATGATCGCCGAGATACGCAGGGCCGGCGCGCGCATCCGGCAGATCCCGGATGGTGATGTGGCCGCGGCGCTGATGACTGCCTGGCCGGGCTCGGGCGTGGATGTGCTCATCGGTGTGGGTGGGACACCGGAAGGCGTGATCGCGGCCTGTGCATTGCGCGCCATGGGCGGGGAGATCCAGGGCAAGTTATACGCGCGCGATGAAGATGAATTACGCCGCGGACGTGAAGCGGGCTATGACTTTGACAAGATCCTCACGATGGATGACCTGGTCTCTTCTGAAGACGTCTTCTTCGCCGCGACAGGCATCACCGATGGCGAGCTGCTCAAAGGTGTGCGTTACTTCGGCGACCGCGCCAGCACAGACTCGCTCGTTGTACGCGGCCTGACCGGAACAGTCCGTCAGATCACGGCTACACATCAGATCGATAAATTGCAGCGCCTCAGTGCGATCAAGTATTAGTTGCAGCGTTGCTCTCAGCGCCGCGGACGCGGACGGCGCTGGTTTTTTGAAACGCCGCCGGGGGCTCAAATCCCCAGGCATGTTGTGATGACGGAACGAGCGGAAATCCCAACAGCCATATGAAAGCGGGATGCTCAACGAGATAGCGATGTAAGCAGTCCCCCATTGAAACTAAATCTTCGTTGGGCTTGAACGCTGGGATAACAACATGCTCCATCTGCTCGATGTGTTGACGGGTGATGCCTCTGAGGCTGTGGATACTTCGGTGTTGATGGTCGAAGTAGACTCGGGTGAAGTCCATTGGAAGAGAAACGAACCGCGAAGAGCGCCAAGGACGCAAAGAAAAACGAAAGGACCTAATTATGAAGGTGGATATTGAAGTCATTGCTAAAGACATCGTTGATGCTGCCTATAAGGTCCACAAGGAATTTGGTCCAGGCCTCTTGGAGTCTGCCTATCAACAATGCCACGCATATGAACTTCGTAAACGTGGAAGACATGTATTAACTGAATTGAAACTACCCATAATTTATGATGGTCAACAATTCGATGACGGTTATCGAATTGATGAGCTGGTAGATAATCTAATCATTGTTGAAAATAAGACTGTTGAAAGTGTTTTGCCAATTCATATGGCACAACTCATTACTTATCTAAAGCTCAAAGATTGCAG
>DATDRD010000275.1:0-2808 GCA_035291925.1 Anaerolineales bacterium | reverse complement strand
AGTCTTGATGCACTTGGTGCACAACACCTTGTGCACCGGACGACCCTTCTCCATCACGAGCGTCTTTTGCAGGTTCGGTTTGAACTTGCGGTTTGTAGCACGCTGGGAGAACGAGCGACTGTGACCGAAGGTCGTTGATTTACCACATTTTGCGCACTTGGCCATTCTTGCAATATCCTTTCTTGCTATAATTCCGGGTATCAATTGCCCTTCTTAAAGGCACGGCATTTTACCATACATCGCGACCTTCCTCAAGGCGAGATGTTAATTAGATAGAGGATATGTCATTGCGAGTCTTCGGGAGGCAATCTCCTTGATCACGAGGGATTGCTTCGCACACCTGCCTGATTTGCCTAGCAAATCACGGGCGGTGCCAGGGACAATCGCTTGCAATGACATAGATAAGGAACCCATGGGCAAAGAAACGACATCTCTGGGCGGGATCCATATCTCACCAAATGCAATCGCGACGATTGCCTATCATGTTACATTGGAATCCTATGGCGTGGTAGGGTTGGCGCCAAAAAATATCGCGGATGACATCGTCAAGAGCATCACGCGCGAGCCTTTGCGCGGCATAACTGTGGACTACAATGGCGAGGATATAGACATCGAGATCCACATCATTGTGGAGTATGGCACGCGCATCACTTCAGTGGCTGAAAGCGTTGCAAACACGGTCCGTTTCCATGTAGAGAAAGCGCTCGGTCTCAAAGTAAATAATGTCAATGTCCATGTTGCGGGACTACGCGTGAGCAATACCGACTAGGAGCAAAAGCATCATGGCAGTGGATACCGCACGTGTCGAGAAACTCCGCAAAAAAACGATCAATGGCCAGTCCATGAAGCGGCTCGTGGAGGCAGGTCTGACCTGGCTTCGCACAAATCAGGAAACAGTCAATGCGTTGAATGTCTTTCCTGTGCCCGATGGCGATACAGGCACGAATATGGTGCTGACGATGCAATCCGCCTGGAACGAGATCAAGGATCTCGGCCATCGCAGCATCAGCGATATGGCAGGCGCAGTCTCCAAAGGCGCGTTGATGGGTGCACGCGGCAATTCGGGTGTGATCCTTTCGCAGTTGTGGCGCGGTTTCGCGCGCGGCGTGCACGGGAAGGAACTTCTGGATGGCCCAACGCTTGCAAAGGCATTTGGCGAAGCACGTGATACTGCATACAAGGGCGTGGTCCGCCCGGTGGAGGGGACGATCTTAACCGTCGCCAAGGAAGTGGCCGCGGCAACGGAGGCAGCCCTTGGGTCCGCGCAGGACGCGATCGAAATCCTGGAAGTGGCAGTCAAAGCCGCGGATGAGGCAGTCCGGAAGACTCCCGATTTGTTACCGGTCCTCAAACAGGCAGGGGTTGTCGATTCGGGCGGCAAGGGTCTGTTCTTTATCCTTGAAGGGATGCTGCGGCATGTGTACGGGGAGTCGCTCGAGACGCCGGTGATGAGCGTGCAGCCGATCTCGAGTATGCAAATGCGGGACGCGCTGGAAGAAGTGGAGGAGGGACAGGATTATGAAGTAGTTGTGGATTTTCTGCCTGCGGAAGATTTCGAACTGCAAGAATTTTATGGGCGGCTTGAAGAGATGGGCACGTCCATTCAGGTGGGCGAAGGCGACGGCATGTATCGGATGCACATCCATGTGCCGCTCGACAAACGCTATGAGCCGATCGATTACATCATGGGCATTGGCACGATCACGAAGGTTGCGATGGAGAACCTGCTCGCGCAAATGGATGATATCCAGAAGAGCAAAGCCAGCCGCATTTCACTCACCAAAGTGGAGCCTGGGCAGATCGCGGTGGTCATCGTTTCACCCGGCACGGGGTTGAGCCGCATCTTTGCAAGCCTCGGCGCGGCCGCGGTGGTGGAAGGCGGGCAGACCATGAACCCATCCACGCAGGATTTTTTGAACTCGTTCGAGAACCTGCCGACGAACAAGGTCATCATCCTTCCAAACAACAAGAATATCATCATGGCGGCAAATCAAGCCAAGGAGGTGACTGTCAAACAGGTTGCCGTCGTACCGAGCAAAACCATTCCACAAGGGCTCGCTGCGATGCTTTTGCTCCATCCCGACGGGGAACTTGATTCCGTTGCCGAAAAGATGACCAAAGCTTTGGAAAATGTCCATACGGGCGAGATCACTGTGGCAACCCGTTCTGTTGAGATCGACGGAGTGAACGTAAAAGAAGGCCAGGTGATCGCCTTGCTGGACGGCAAACTGGTGGTCTCAGCCGGCTCGGTTGAAGAGGGTTGCCTGGGATTGCTTGAAAAAGCCAAAGCGGATGAGTATGAACTCATCACATTATTTTATGGTCAGGAATTACCTCGTGCGGAAGCCAACCGCATTGCAGATGTGATCCGAAAGAATTACTCAAGCCAGGAAGTTGAAGTGCAGGAGGGCGGTCAGCCGCACTATCATTTCATCATTTCAGTCGAATGATTTTCCCTCACCCCTACCTCCTCCCAAAAGGAGAAGGGAATTTCCTACAATAATGCTTTCCCCACTTGATTTTCGAAAATACAATATTGCGGTCATCATTCCCTGCTATCGTGTGGAGGAGGAGATCCAGTCCGTCCTGTGCGCGCTGCCGGGCTACATCAAACATATCATTGTGGTGGACGATGCTTCGCCCGATGCCACACCGGAGCTTGTGACTGCCTCCGCCAAAAAGGACAAACGCATCAGCCTCATCCGCCACCCGTCGAACCTCGGCGTGGGCGGCGCGATGATCACGGGCTACCGCAAAGCGCTCGAGCTCGGCGCGCAGATCGTCGTCAAGATCGACGGCGACGGTCAG
>DATDRD010000274.1:0-3159 GCA_035291925.1 Anaerolineales bacterium | reverse complement strand
ACCAACTCGTTCAGCAGACCCCACCAGATCGGGGAACTTCCCCCGATCGATCCCGAACAGGCGCATCAAGCCAGTGTCCCAGGTCTTGGTCTTCAAGTTGAAGAGACCCGTGACGCTGGCGACGCTCCACTCATAGACCAGCCGGCCGGTGGCCCTGCCCAGCAGGTAACCGCTGGCGTCGACGATCGCCGCCGCCTGGCGGTAGATATCTGGTTCTTTTCTTTTCAACCACAGGTACTTTGGCAGAAGGTCCTTGCCGGTCATGGCCACCCCGACCAGCACCGCGAACAGCTTCGCTCCGCCCAGCTTGCGCATGACCGACTGCGCCTCCTCCCAGGCGCGTCCATCCAACCAGCTGATACAGGGCCGCAGCGGCTGGCCCTGAGCATCGACCGGGATGGCATTCACTTGCTGGGTGGAGAAAGCCAGCCCCAGGATATCGCCTGGCCGGGCGCCGCTGGTCTCCATCACCCGGCGCGTTGTGCCGATCACCGCCCGCCACCAGTCGTCTGGCGCCTGCTCGGCCAGCAAAGGGCCTGGATAATGGGTTGGATAAGGCTCAAAAGCGGTGGCGATCACTCCTCCGTCCACGGAGACAATCACGGCCTTGGTGCCGCTGGTGCCGACATCATGGGCAAGCAGGTAGTCCATGGGAAACCCTCCCGAGGAAATGTATTAATGTATATACATGATAACATAAAAAAACGTTCGAACGTTTGAAGGTAATGAAGTTCGAACGTTATAACGCTCTGGCCTGGCTTCGATAGCACTTAGAGCCTATCCGAAAAGTGCCATGTCAAGGAGGATGTGAGCAAGGGCCAGCTTGACAAAGGCCATCCAGTTACTGGGTTTCTTGCACCACCGAGTGCGAATACTACGCCGGCGGACTAACCAGGATAAGGTTCTTTCGACTACCCAACGTCGAGCCGGAAAACTCTTTTCACCTGGTAGAGGGCAGTCGGCTTCTTTCGGTTCATTCCGGCGACGACGATGCTTGATGTGATCGTGGTAGCCTGCCAGATGGATCACTTCATGGACATCTTTGTAATCGTAGCCTTTGTCGCCACAGAAGTGCTGATCGGAGTAAGGGCGCTTGATCACAATCGAAATCACGAGATCATCTACCGACCACTTATCATGTTGGTTGGCTCCAGTGATGTGAATGGCTAAAGGAGCGCCGAATTGATCCACCAGCAGATGGATTTTGCTGCCCGACTTGCCCCGATCGGTAGGATTTTTACCGGTTTCAGCCCCACCCAACGGTGCTGCGCAGGATTTGCTGTCAGCCGATTGCCATTTCCAGCCGATTCTGCGCTCTTGGGCATAGAACTTGACCAGGATTTTGAACAACTTGTCAAAGACACCCGCTTCTTTCCAGGTTTGAAAGCGTTCATGCAAAACACTGCTCGAAACGTTGAACCAATCTTGCTTGACGGCTTTCCATTGGCAGCCGGTCCACAGCACATACCAGATACCGTCCACCACATCCCGGTTGTTGACCCGCGGCCGTCCTGGTTTGAGGCCGTGGGGCGGCTTGGGTATCTGCTTCTTCAGCAGACGCCACAGCTTGCCGGGCATGCGGTGGTAATTTACATTCTTCGGTTTTGTGTTATCCTTGCTCATCGAGACGTAATCCTGCTTTCCGTGAGTTTTGAGAGACCACGTTTTAGCAGATTATGTCTCTTTTTTCAACCTACCTTATGACTTTTCGGATAGGCTCTTATTATAATTATTGCACATTTCATATTGAAATGAAAATTAATGAAATTTTTCACAGGAGTCGAAATGGGTTTGAGGGAGTCAGAGGGCGAAGGCGTTCCGCTGGCCTGCATTTTCCCGTTAAACTACTGCAAATCCTTATTTCAAATATTTTCGATCATATTCAATACGTTTGGCGATATTAGATATAATAAATTCAGTAAATCACAGATTCAGGTGACTGGCTAGCAGGAATAGCCATCACAACATCATAGATATCTTCGATTGCACGGATGAGCAATCGAGTAAAGCGATGGAAACGAAGACGAGTTTTATCGACCCGGCGAAACCCAGGAGCGATCAAGCGAGCAAATTCCCAGCGGAGGAAGACCCAGGCGTTGACCAGCACGAGTCCGACGGCCAACAGGAAGAAGCGCACAACTGGGTTGCGCGAAGTGGTGGTCGCTCGGACACGCCGAACGATCCGATAGCTGCATTCAATTCCGAACCGCCGACGGTATTGGTCATGAACTTTATCCGGTGACCAATCCAACAGAACGACGATGAAAGCTAGCCACTTGCGGCGACGTTTGCCCGTCTTATCCGGTACGAGTGTGGCTTTGAGAGCGAGCCTGGCCGTGGTACCATCGGTAAAGGTGTAATCCGTCACATAACTACTCCGACCGTGACACAGAGCTCGGGTTCCGCCTTCTTTTCCCCGGATGGGGCAGGCAATGATCGCAGGTTGCTCTCGATCTTTCAAATGGTTCATAACTGCTGTAGAAGCAAAGCCTTTATCCAGGTAGAGAACCAAGATCTGCTGAAAACCAAGCGTCTGGAGGCGGTCAAGCAAGAACTTGAGAATATCTAAGGCGGTTTCTCCGGGAAGCACATAGCGCAGTGCCAGGGTCAAGCGCACCTGCCTCCAGATGACATAGGCAGTGGCAATGCGGATGAAATGAGAGCTTCCTTTCTTAGCCTGCCCAGAGCAAGTGACCTTTCGTAAGTCGGCCTGCTTGCCGTAAAAAGGCTCGTCATGAAAGTCAATCGCCACTTCAACTCGGCTTCGAGGCATGTGCTCTGGAATGCATTCCGCCAAAGCCGCATTCATCTCGTTTTCTTGCTGGCGAAGTTCTTTGACATCTAAAACTGCATTCAAGTACTCTCGGATTGTGTTGCTATCGGCCACGTTCTCCAAATCGTTGCAAGCCGCTTCAATGCTGCTGTTTTCTGCGCTGGCTTTCAGCACCACATCCAGGATCATATCGGTGGTGCAAACGTATCCAGCTACATCCAGTTTGACGTGTTCTCGCAGCAAATTCACTGTATATGCTCGTATATCTTCTGCTTTTAGTTCATATTGCGGTATCATTTGTCCGGGCCTCTTTGGTTTGGTCGGTTTAGCAACTTAACCTTACCAAAGTTGGCCCTTTTGTCAAATCTGTGATTTACTGAAATTAG
>DATDRD010000273.1:0-8571 GCA_035291925.1 Anaerolineales bacterium | reverse complement strand
CCGTGCGACTGGTGATCCACCCAGCCCTCGGCTTCGAGGGCAATGTTGGCCTGCAGGTTGAGAGCGCGGATCGAATCGTCCCAACTGATCCAAGCGTTGATGACTGGCCAGCCCCATTGTTCGTAGAATTCGCGGAAATGCGTATTGAAATTTTCAGCAGTGCGGCGGTCATCCTGAATGAGGAGGACGGAACGAGGCGGTATCCTCGCGTTGTGATCGAGAAAGTCGGCCAGCTGTGTTGCGTTGATGGCTTCGAATCCCTGTTCCTTCAAGTCATTCATCATTTGGCGAAAGTCCTTTACAGTGATGTCGTTGGCTGTGACATCAGCAGCGTCTTTTTTAATGCCGTGCAACATAATGACCATCACGACTGTCCCTGGCGCGGCATTGTTTGAGTTCCATTTATCGTAAAGGTACTGGCAGGTATCCTGAATATAAGTATGTGGCGTATCCAGCGAATTGAGCTGGCCGGCAACAAATGTTGAGGGAAGCGCAGGCGGCGTGCGCATGGCAGTCGTTGTGGGAATGGGTGTTTCGGTTGAGACGGATGTGGCGGTAGGTTGAAGCGCGGCGAGGGCGGTTTCAAAGGCTTGCGTATATACAGCGTTCACATCGGGGGTGGGAGATGATGCAGAAGGGGCGCACGCGGTCAATATTACGGTGAGCAGGCTGAGGGCGAGAATGAAGCTGATGGATTTTTGCATGGATAGAAAGCCCTCACCCCAACCCCTCTCCCAGATTGGGAGAGGGGCAAGGGGAGAGGGAATTTACTCGTTACTCTCACCTTTGATGAAGGCTTCCACTTTCTCGCGGCAGACGTCGTCGCGGAATTGTTTGGGGGGCGTCTTGAAAAAATACGAGGATGGGCCAACGATGGGGCCGCTGAGTTTTCTATCCAGCGCGATCTTGGCACAGCGGATGGCATCGATCATTACGCCCGCGGAGTTGGGGCTATCCCACACTTCGAGCTTCACTTCGACGTTGAGCGGCACATTGCCGAAGGTCGTGCCTTCCATGCGGATGTATGCCCACTTGCGGTCGGTGAGCCAGGGCACGTGATCTGACGGGCCGACATGGACATTCCCATGCTCCAGTTCATAAGGGATCATGCTGGTGACCGCGTTGGTCTTGGAGATTTTCTTGCTCTCCAGTCGTTCGCGTTCGAGCATGTTGAGGAAGTCTGTGTTGCCGCCAAAGTTGAGTTGGTACGTGCGGTCGATACGCACGCCGCGATCCACAAAGAGTGTGGCAAGGGCACGGTGCACGATCGTCGCACCGACCTGGGACTTGATATCGTCGCCAAGAACAGGAAGTTTGGCATCCCGGAAGCGTTTCGCCCAGTACTCTGAGGAAGCAATGAAAACAGGGATGCCATTTACAAACGCGCAGCCTGCTTCAATGCATTGCTCCACGTACCATTTGGTTGCCATCTCCGAGCCAACAGGCAGGAAGTTGACAACGACATCCGTCTTGCTGTCCTTGAGCAGTTTGACGATATCTGCGGTGGGACCGGGCGCCTTCTTGATCATCCCTGAAAGATACTTGCCGAGTCCGTCATGGGTCATGCCGCGCACAACGGGCACATCGAGATACGGGACATCCGCGAACTTGTAAGTATTGTTTGGCTCTGCGGAAATGGCTTCACAGAGGTCCTTGCCGACTTTGGTGGCGTTCACGTCAATGCCGAGGGTGAACTCGATATCGCGGATGTGATACCCGCCCAACCGGGCGTGCATGATGCCCGGGACAGCCGCATCGTCCGCGGCATCTTTGTAGAACTGGATTCCCTGCACGAGCGAGGAGGCGCAGTTCCCCACGCCAATGATGGCGACACGTACTTTTTTCTGTGCCATAAGTTGATTCTCCTTATAAGTTGGCTTTGGAAGCCGGGTGTGAAAAGATTACAATGAAATGCCTATTCCATTGTCTGCCCAGTGTTGTATAATCCGTTGTATGGCAGCCAACGAGCGCATTGATCATTTGGAACGACTGCTCGAAGTGGTGCGGGGTTTGACTACAGCGCCCGACCTTGAGGCCTTTTTACAATCCATCATCAGTGAGGCAACCGAGTTAACCAATAGCGAACTCGCCTCGATCCTTGAGTATGATGAAACTGCCGAGGAATTGCGTTTCATTGCAATGCAATGGTTTCAACGCGATCTGCTCCGGCCTGTGGGAGTCCCTCTGGAGGGAAGCGCAGCAGGCTGGGTCTATCGCCGCGGACAGCCGTTGATCATCCAGGATGTGAAGGTGGATAAGCGTCATTTCAAGGTGATAGACCGTGTGACAAGGCATGAGACACATTCTCTGGTGGCAGTGCCACTCATGGTACGCGGCGAAGTGATCGGTGTGCTGGAGGCGCTCAACAAAAAGGACGATGCACATTATACCGAAGAAGACCTGACGATTCTGGAAACGCTGGGCGCACTGGCCGCGCAGGCAATGAAGAATATGGATCTTCAGAGAAAGGTAAAAGTCGCGCGCATCGAACTGGCGGAACTCGAACGCCTCAAAACGGACTTTATCGCGATCACCTCACACGAGCTCCGGACTCCCCTTGGCTTGATCCTCGGGCATGCCACATTCCTGCGAGAACTGATTGGCCAGCAACACGCAGATCAGTTGGATACGATCATCAGGAATGCCACGAAACTAAAAGAGATAGTCGAGAATCTCTCGGATGTGGATAACTATCAAAACGGAGCGTTGCGCGTGCGAAATCAGCGCGTGTCGCTGGCGAAGATCGCAGAAAATGTGATCATCACGTTTCAGGATGAGGCGAACTCACGGAACATTACTCTTAAAGCAAATATTGGAGATTCGCCGTTTTACCTGGATGCAGATGGTGTGAAGATCAGCATCGCTTTGAGCAATCTGATAAAGAATGCGATCCAGTTCACGGATTCAGGCGGGCATGTCACAGTCTGTGTGGATGAAGTCCCGGGCCATATAAAAGTGTCGGTGATGGACGACGGCATCGGCATCCCTCCCAAAGATCTGCCGCACATATTTGAGCGCTTCTTTCAGGTGGAAACCCACCTGACGCGCCGTTTTGGGGGTATGGGCCTCGGGCTTACCGTTGCCAAGGCAATGGTCGAATTGCATGGTGGCCGCATCTGGGCAGAGAGCGAAGAAGGCAAAGGAAGCACGTTCACTTTCCTGTTGCCTGTTAGCCAGCCAAATCAACGCGCACCTTCATCCATTCCGTTTATTGAGTGACCATACATCCGCCACCTGGTGGCTTTTGAAGGTGACAGTTGCTTTTCCCTTTCGAGGATGCTCTGCAAAAGTGACTGCCCCTTTATTATCTCTTTTATAATTGCCCTGTACATGGATCCGCATTTCCTGGTCTTTGGCCAATTAACACGCGAGTATCTATTGCCTCCCATGGGTCCGCCGCGGCTCGATGCGGCGGGTGGCAGTCTGCTTTATGCTGCGGCGGGGCTCAGGGTATGGGAATCAGATGTTGGCCTGGTGGGACGCGTCGGGAATGACTATCCGCGCGAGTGGCTGAATGAGTGCAAATCGCGCGGATTCGACACGCGCGGCATCCGCATCCTTTCCGAAGGCATGGATGTGAGGGAGTTCCTCGCGTACAATGAATCGTTCGAAGTGAATCACATCAATCCCGTTTCGCATTTTGCGCGCCGCGAGATGAGCTTCCCCAAATCATTGCTTGGCTATCAACCGCCTGATGAAAAGAGAGCCGATAAGGCAGGCGTGCTTTCGGTGACGGATATCCCGAACGATTTTCTGGATGCGCGCGCCGCGCATCTGTGCCCGATGGATCTGATCACCCAGACCCAGTTGATCGCGGGGCTTAAACGCGGCACTGTAAGCACGTTCACACTGGATCCCGCGCCTGCCACCATGAGCATGGCCGCGCGGCGCGAATTACCGGCTTTGCTTAACGGCGTGACGGCCTTCCTGCCATCGCAGGAGGATTTGCGCAATCTGTTCTGGGGTGCGACGCATGACCTGTGGCAAATGGCGGAAGCGGTTTCGCTGTATGGCTGCGAATATGTGGTCATCAAGTCTGGCAGGCGTGGTCAATTGCTGTATGATGCCAACACGAAACGCAAATGGGAGATCCCTGCCTATCCCGCGCGCGTGGCAGACCCGACCGGCGCGGGGGATGCGTTCTGCGGAGGCTTTGTCGCGGGGTACTGCAGGAACTATGATCCGCTGGAAGGTGTGTTGTATGGAAATGTCTCTGCTTCACTGAAGCTGGAGGGGAATGGCGCATTCTATCCGCTGGATGTGCTGCCGGGCCTGGCAGAGGCGCGCTTGAATGCATTGAAGGATATGGTAAGGGAGGTTTAATTCGCGCTGAGCGGAGTGACGAGTGATCTGCACCTGCGGTATGGGCAGGGATAAAGAGGAACGAAGACGAAGCGTTGTGATTGGTAATTAGTGATTGGAGATTGGTGGTTGGTAATGGGTTCGATAAAGGCGAAGTGATGAATGATCTTGTGAAACGCGTGATCGAGCTTGCCATTCAAATCCAACAGATCCCCGCGCCGAGCTTTGAGGAGTCAAAGCGGGCGGAGTTCGTACGCCGGTTGTTTACACGCGATCATAAGGGCTTGAAAGACATTTGCATTGATGAAACGGGCAATGTGTTGGCTCGTTTGGTTGGGAAAGGAAATGGGAAGCCGCTCATCGTAAGCGCCCACATGGATACGGTCTTTCCAGCGGACATCGATCTACGCATCACGCGCCAACCTAAGCAGATCTATGGACCCGGGCTTGGCGACAACTCTCTCGGCGTTGCCGCGTTGTTTGGCCTGTTATGGTCGCTGCGCGAACGAAATATCGAATTGGCTGGCGATGTATGGTTCGTGGCAAATGTTTGCGAAGAGGGACTTGGCGATTTGCGCGGTATGAAGGCAGTCGTTGATCGCTTTGGGGCAGGTGTGCGTGCGTATCTTGTTCTTGAGGGTCTGGCGTTGGGACATGTCTATCACCGCGCGGTGGGAGTCAAGCGCTATCGTGTCACGGCGCGCACCTCAGGCGGACATTCATGGTCGGACTATGGCCAGCCTTCAGCAGTGCATGAATTATCGAGACTGGTCGTGCAGTTGACGTCACTGGACTTGCCGGGCCATCCGCGTACCACGATGAATGTGGGAAAGATCTCCGGAGGCACGTCGGTGAATGTCATTGCGTCTGAGGCGATGCTCGATCTGGATCTGCGTTCGGAGGGGCAGGAGTCTTTGATGGAATTGGTGTCAGCGGCGGAAAAATTAATTCAGGCGGCGAACAGGCAGGGGGTAACGCTTGAAGCTGAGGTGATCGGCCAGCGTCCCGTGGGAGAGATGGGTGTGAACCATCCGCTTGTGAAGCTGGCGGAGGATTGTCTGCGTGAACAGGGATTGGAATCGGCGCTGATCTCAGGTTCTACGGATGCAAATGTTCCACTAAGCAAAGGGTATCCCGCCATTGTGCTGGGCGTGACAACGGGCGGCGGCGCTCATACGAAGCATGAATATATCAATACCGCGCCCATCGCGCAGGGCATGCAGCAGTTGGTGAGGTTTGTGAGTAGGGTGTGGGGATAATCTCAAAACGGGATATAATCATCTTAGCGATAATTACATGTCGCGGAAGGAAGAGTCTCTAATGGTTTACCCAACTCTGCGCGCTACAGTTCGCAACGGGAAAATTCAATTACTGGATGAAGTGAAACTGCCTGAAAATGCGCTTGTCCTTGTGACAGTAATGGATGAAGCCGCGATTGATTCTTTGACATTAGGAGAACGGCTTGCGGCGGGTTTACAGGATGTTCTTCTTGGCAGGTTCACTGAGGTGAAAACTCCTGAGGAAATGAAATCCCATTTGGACAAGGTTTTGGGGTAGGGCTTAGTGTCCTACCGCTTCGTATTCACTGCCTGGTTTGATCGAAATTTGAAATCGCTCGGCAAACATAACCCGGGCTTGCGTGAGGATTTTGAATCCTTTTTGCAGACGTTTGATGCGGAGGCGCATCCCATTATTCCGGGGACCGGAGGAGCGCGGAAAGCGAGATTATCTGCCAGGGGCAAAGGCAAGCGGGGAGGCTATCGTCTGGTCTACTATTTGTTCGACGGGGATCATGTCTGGCTGATTACAATCTATGATAAAGTTCAAAAAGAAAATCTCTCCCCTGCTGAGAAGGGCGTTATCCGCAGACTGGTTCAGCAAATCAGGGAAGGAGCCAAATAATTTTGCGCAGGGCAGCAGCTGGTGAGGTTTGTGAGTTGGGTGTGGTAATTGCAGATCAGAGATTGGAGATTGGTTTGGGGAGAGTGGTGAGGATGGAGCGTCGTAACCCCCAGGTGTTTGCGTGGCGGACATGGTTTACCCAGCCTTGAACTAATGCTGTAATCTCAGTACGCGAGGCTTTCCCTATTTTGTTTTCACATAACATTTGTTGATATTTTCGTTGAAATGCGATTCCCTTTCGCCGTTTCAATCTTCGATGAGCGGGGAAGATGGTAAATCCAAGAAAAGGAATCCCCTCTGTCACAGGCCGTGCCTGGGCTTTGTTTTCATGTAATTTGAGACGAAATTCCATAAGCCTCTTGATGATTGTTTCCCGCCACTCAAGCAATTCACTTTTGTCATTTGAAAATAATAGAAAGTCATCCACGTAACGGACGTAGCCTCTGCAGGCCACCTCGCGTTTGACAAAATGGTCGAATGGATTGAGGTAGCAGTTTGCCCAGAACTGGCTGGTGAGATTCCCGATTGGCAGGCCGCGCGGGCGGTTGGAAGCAAATAGGTCATCGTTGGGAAAGTAAACCATCTCGTATTCTTCAGATAAGACGCCGATCCCACTTTGCAGGATTTTTTCGATCAACCACATGATATTCATGTCATTGCGAGACGAGGTTCTTCCGTCGAAGCAATCTCCCGTTTCGAGAGCAGATTGATTCCCACACCTGCCCTGGCGGGCGGTGCCAGGGAAAAACGCCCGCAATGACATTTCCAGAATATCGAACAAAATTTTATGATCTATGCTCGGAAAAAACTGGCGGATATCACATGTTAACACATAACCAAAGCGGCGCGCGTAATGTGTGGCGCGGTCGAGGGCTTTATGTGTTCCTTTGCCGATGCGATTGGCATACGAATCGAAAACAAAAGATTTTTCAAAGATGGGTTCGATTAAATTGCACAAGGCGTGATGCACCACGCGGTCACGAAAGGGCGCGGCGGATATTAATCTTCTCTTCGGATCGTGGATGTAAAAGCTGTAATAGTTCCCAGGCTCATAGATTTTCTCCCGTAATTCACGCTGGAGCTGCAATAAATTGTCTTCGAGACGGTACTCAAACTCCGCCACATTGGCCTGGCCGCGCTTGCCTTTGCTGGCTTTGCGATATGCCAGGAGCAGGTTATCCCACGAAAAAAGTTGTTGATACATGAATTGATAGACCCTAAAGGTTTTTCAGGCTGGTTCGGTTTGTGATTTGCAACAATATCCTCCAGGAAGTAAGGATGGCTTGGATAAGGAAACCTTTAGGGTCTTTGCATGATTTGCCCCGCCTCAAGTCCTGAGCTAGGTCGCAGGGCCAGGAGACGGGGTTCTTCTATATTTGCCCGACTTTACCCCTCTCCTGCTGGGAGAGGGCAGGGTGAGGGGGTAGTCGGCCAGGAATATGCCCCGCCATTTTTCTAAAGGGCCTCAACCACGAAGGCTTCGATTGCACTCAGCCCGCATGGACATTTTGGCATAAACAAGAAAAGCGTGGACACCACCACACGAAAACCGATGTTGTTGTTCCTGTTGTTCGGGTCGTTGTTGTTCCGATACGCACAGCGGAGGTTCCTGTCATTATTGTTGAACGCACCGCCGCGCACCACGCGGTGATGTTCGGGCATATCCCCGCAACAGCGGCAGAGCCGCGAATTGCTATTGTGTTACTTTTTTCCAGCCTCCGAGCAGGCGGCCGATTTCAGCGACCATGTTGGAAACGTGCTGGTATTGTCCCTGCGATAACCAGTCCCACTTTGCGGCGAGACGAAGATAAGTCCTCACTTTGTCCAGTGATTCATCCGCCGACCTGATGTATGCAAGGCGTTCCTTTCCCATTCTGTGATTTGCGGCTTCGAGCTGTTCGCGCAGGTCGAATGCCGCATCCAGGAGCCTCTTTGTAAATGTATGCCTGTGCGCGGTGGGGAAGTGGTTGGTCACCGGCAGCAGCCATGTAAGAAAATCAAACGTACGCGTGAAGATGGGCATTTCCTGTCCGCTCATTACAGCCTCCAAATTTTTAAATTTTTTTAAACCCGGCGGGGCAACGACCGCGCACCTCGGGGAATCAGAGCCCCAGAGAATCAGAGTCTCCAGAGCGCAGAGTTTAGAAAAATGGGGACACCACCACACGAAAACCGATGCCGTCGAACCTGCTGCCCGGGACGTCCCGTTGCGAGACGCACAGCGGAGGGCCCCGTCATCATTGCCGAACGCGCCGCCGCGCACCACGCGGGGAATATTTCGATCACCGATTTTTTCAAGTTTTTCTTTGGGGTCGAAAGGATACTTTTTGTACTCACTGCGCGTCCATTCCCACACGTCACCGCTCA
>DATDRD010000272.1:0-2519 GCA_035291925.1 Anaerolineales bacterium | reverse complement strand
GTCACGGCGGATTTAGCGCCCCTGCCCGGTAACATTACATCCATATCGGCTGAGCACGTCCAGGGGGATTTGGTTTATAAGATCAAGACGTTCTACGATTACGATTTCGATCTGATCTTCCACCTGGCGGCCTCGCTTTCCTCGAAGGCGGAGGTGTCGAGTGAGGAGGCCCATCGCATCAATGTGGAAGGTACAATGCAGTTGCTGATGCTTGCAGCGTATCGTTCGGAGAAATACCACAAGTCCGTGAAATTTTTGTTCCCAAGTTCGATTGCCGCTTATGGGATGCAGAGCCTGGATGAGAAAAAGGCCAGGGGGGCTGTAAAAGAAGATGTATGCAACACGCCTCATACGATGTACGGATGCAACAAACTATATTGCGAAAAGTTGGGAATGTATTACAGCAAATATTTTGGGCAAAAGCATCTGGATGAAAACCCGCCTCACATGCTGGACTTTCGCGCGATACGGTTCCCGGGCCTGATCTCAGCCTTTACGCTTCCCAGCGGCGGGACGAGTGATTACGGTCCTGAGATGCTTCACGCGGCCGCGCAAGGCAAGCCGTACGCGTGTTTCGTGCGCGAGGATACGAAGATCTCGTTCATGGCCATGCCCGATGCGATCAAATCCCTGCTCATGTTGACGGATGTGCCGCGCCAGAAGTTGAATCACCATGTATATAACATTGCCGCGTTCGCGCTCACGGCGGGCGAGTTCCGTGACCGCGCGGTAGAAGCGTTCCCGGGCGCGCAGATCACGTTCGAGCCGAACCCGCGCCGGCAGGGAATTGTCGACTCATGGCCCGAAGATGTGGATGATACGCTTGCGGGCGCCGAATGGGGCTGGAAACCGGATTACGATGCGGATGCGTTCTTTGATGATTACTTTTTGCCAGAGATCAGAAAGAGATATGGGAAGTAAGTGTTCGCGCAGAGCGGAGTGCGAAGCACGCAGTCGAAGCGCCGTTATCCCATAGTCCTATTGCTGGTCGCCAACATTCACTCCGAAATTTCACCTAAGATGAAAAAGAGTCTTATTTGTCTGCTATTGGTTACGTTTCTGTCTACGGCTTGCTCGAATGATGAAATTTATGTATCGGCTTGGCTTTTTTTCCTTTACGGGCCAATGCAAGACACTATCAGAATTTGAAGGTGAAGTGTTTCTTTCTTTTACACAAACAAGATGGACACTACTCGGCCAACGAACCTTTTTGGCTCGCGCATATCTGGATACTATGCAGGAAAGTATGAGCGTCACAAATCGGGATGAAGTTGTACTTAGCAAAGCTTCATCTGACAGTCCCCGGGGAGTTCGATGTGGGCCACCGGCGGAAGTTTTCATCCACTGCATTGAAATAGATCCTGTCACTGGACACGTGATAGACTTTCACAGATAAAAGTTACAGTGGTAACGCGAACTGTTGGTGTGTGAAGCATATGGTCACCCAACTTTTGATGGGTGCTTTCCTGATATAATCCGCGCCGATGAAGGTAAGATATATTTTTTTTCTTATTTTGATTATCGTGCTCTTGTTCTTGATCGGGATGGCTCTTCCTGGGAGCACAGCGAGCAAAGCGAGTGCTGCTCCCCGCGCGCAGGGATTTGTTACCGCCACACCCGGGCTGGATGGTCGCATTCTCTACGTAGTGGTGGCGGGCGATAGTTGTTTGCAAGTCGCCTTCCTGCACGGCATTACTCTCCCTCAATTGCGCCAATTGAACACCCGCCTGGATGAGGACTGCACACTTATTGCCGGGCAACAACTTGTCGTTGGGCTTGCCCAGCCGGAGGCTCCCACAGCCGGACCGGCACCCACACTCCCGCCTCCCACATTCACTCCCACGCCGATCAGTGGCACAACCGAAGTGTGCGTGTTGCTATTCGAGGATATGAACGGCGATGCACTGAGACAGGAAACGGAATTTGGCGTGGACGGCGGCGCGGTCAGCCTGACGAATTTGAACGGCTCATATTCGGAGACACAGAATACCTCCTCGGCTGCTGACCCGGATACATTGGAGCCTGTCCGTACCTGCTTTGCAGATGTCCCTCAAGGCGAGTATAACATCAGCGTGGCTGTGCCTGACGAGTACAACCCGACGATGTTATTGAGTTATACATTGACCGTCAAAGCCGGTGACCGCGCTTCGATTGATTTCGGTGCGCAGTCCAAATCAGTCACTGTGAGTGAGCCCATCGAGACTCAGGAAAGTGGCCGATCTTCCATCCTGGGTATTTTCGGGCTTCTCTTATTGCTCGGCGGGGCAGGGCTGGGATATTATGCCTACCGTGCCGGTCAGCCCAGGAGCAGGTTGAAGGGCAGGCCATTGACGAAGAGATAAAAGCCTAAAGGATTTATCCCATGGGGTGTCGCATCCTCTGTCCGCCGATCAGATGCACATGTAAATGGAATATCGTTTGCCCGCCATCTGGCCCCGTGTTCGTGATCAGGCGGTAACCGTTTTCGGAAATCCCAGCCGCCTGCGCGAGCTGGCGCGCGACGGTAAAGAGATGTCCCA
>DATDRD010000271.1:0-2003 GCA_035291925.1 Anaerolineales bacterium | reverse complement strand
AAACGCTTTGTCCTTCCGGATGGTACCCTCAAGGGAGGGACACAGACCTCCTATGTGCTTGCCATCCAATTCGATTTACTCCCCCAGGATCTCCGCTCGATCGCCGTAGCCGAACTGGTGCGAAATATCGGGCAGAGGGATAATCATCTCAGCACTGGTTTTGTAGGCACCCCTTATCTCAACTGGGTTTTGAGCGAGATGGGCCATTTAGATACCGCTTACGCGCTGCTCAAACAAACTACCTGGCCTTCGTGGCTCTACTCTGTCACACAAGGGGCGACGACCATCTGGGAACGCTGGGACGGCTGGACACATGATAAGGGCTTCCAAGATCAGGGGATGAACTCATTCAATCATTATGCCTATGGTGCCGTTGGCGCGTGGATGTATGCAGTTGTCGGTGGGATTGATCTAGACCCGGATCGGCCTGGATATAAACATATTATTATGCATCCACAACCTGGAGGTGGCTTGACTTACGCCACGGCCGAACTGCACTCGATGTATGGGGTCAGCCGGAGTGCCTGGACTTTGGAAAACAACAACTTTGACTGGCGCATTACAGTCCCTGCGAATACCACTGCGACAGTTTATGTGCCTGCGAAGGATGTATCTCATGTTACCGAAAACGGGCAACCCGTGGAAAATTCAAACTGGATGACCTTTTTGCACATGGAAGATGGTTGTGCAGTTTTTGCTGTTGATTCCGGATCATACACTTTTTCAAGTAAGGGCCAATCATGACAAATGGTATGCCAGATCCTGAGCCCTATTCTTGGGCTGAGGCTGGCGGATCAGCATTGCAAAATTCGACTGTTGCCGGCTATTTCCTATCCGAAACAGGGACTCTCGTCTTGCGCTCCTCTGCGAAAAAAACCGTGTGGCGTATCCCTGCCGCCGCGCGTACATCTGGCAATTGTCCGCCCTGAAATGTTGCGGGCAGATATGCACCAAGTCTTCGCTGAAGCCAAAGACAGCCACTACCTTGTCTTCATCACTGGCCCCAGCCGTACCGCGGATATAGAGTTGACAGTCACACTTGGCGTTCATGGCCCAAAAAATTTATATGTTTGGATGATAAGCGGATAGATTAGCAAAAAGCCGACCTTCACCTGGATATTTCCCCTCGATAACAGATTCAATTGCCGGGGCCGCCGCGGCCGTCCCGTGTTATGGCGAAACCCAGGAAAGGATCATCGAATATCTCAAGTCCGTCCCTGATCTGGGCGATGATCCATTTGATATGGATGCGGTCCTGAGGCGGCGTTTACTCATCTTCTCTTGTCTTCGCTTTTTGTTTAGCGGTGCGCGGATGGCGGTCTCAACGATGATTGCCACAAAGTAGGTTGCTGTGAAGAAGTCCATGGTGTTCTTTTTTGTTTCGTTGGTCCAGCAGTCCCACAGGGATGCTTCGCGATTGACCTGCTGGACAAACTCGGAAAATATCGGTGTTAATTCTCAACCTTTTCAACCACAACTGTGGCTTCCGTGACCAGTGCGGCGACCGCGCCAAGCGCAGCGAGAGTCGGCGCGAGCAGTACGCCAACAACGCCGATGGTCAGCGGGATTTCCATCACGGTTTTGCCTTCTTTATCCTTGATGATGATTCGGCGGATGTTGCCTTCGTGAAGCAGCTTTTTGATCCGGGCGAGCAGTTCCTCGCCGTTGACATGAAATTCTTCGGTGTGTACACGTTCTTCAGACATACTGGCCTCCATTTTGAGAAATGTCATATATATTTACGGCTGGATCTATATAATGTCGCGTAATTGCCTGAGCAATTTTCTCATATTTAATCCTGTGATTCTCTATACAACAGATTGAACACCCGGAAATAAAAATGCGCCAGACATCATTATGGTCTGGCACATATTATTCAAACCATTTCTCATCCAGCGCGGGCCATTCATCGGATTGGTCTGCACGGTCTTTCCAGTTTTCCTTCCCGCTCCATTCTTCGATCCTAATGGCATACACAGATGTCCGCCTGAGTTCTTTATCCG
>DATDRD010000270.1:0-2976 GCA_035291925.1 Anaerolineales bacterium | reverse complement strand
CAGCCGTCCATCCCGTGGCGTCAAATCTCATTGACGGGTTCTTCACATAGTTTGTCGTGCCATCCGGCACCAGAATTCTAAGTGTTGCCATTATGCACTACCCAATGATTGCATCATGTTGTAATCCTGTACCACCTGCTCAGTACGCGCTTGTGAGTGAACTGTCAGGTTCCAGTTATTCGTCGTCTGGTAGGACGTGTTCACAGAGGGGGAGGCTGCCACCGCATACTGCTGCATGATGTTCGGCATGTTCAGTGCCGGCGCCGAGACGCGCGCAACAACCTTCCGCATGGCTATTTCCGCCAGGCGCGCATTTTTATCAAT
This sequence comes from Anaerolineales bacterium, assembly GCA_035291925.1. Classification (GTDB taxonomy): domain Bacteria; phylum Chloroflexota; class Anaerolineae; order Anaerolineales; family Villigracilaceae; genus Defluviilinea. The sequence continues at coordinate 2,652 of DATDRD010000270.1, read as the reverse complement.
TCCTTCTACTAATCCAAGAATTGTCATCTCTCCAACTATTGCAAACTCCAGCGATGGTGAACCTATCCCGAGGGCGTGGTTAATCGCCTCAAGGGCTCGGTTGGCCAATTTTCTCAATATATCGGCTACTTTATACATTGTATCTTTAATGCCAGCAACAATCCCATCAACAATGGCCATTCCAGCGCCATACCAATCTATTTCCAGAATCGCTTTTTTTGCTGCTTCGATCTTTTCTTTTATGTTCTTTTTTACTTCTTCTATTTTTGCTGCTACACCAGCCTTGAATTCTTCGAACTTCTGGAGTGCGGAGGCTTTGAATTCTTCGAACTTCTGGAGTGCGGAGGCTTTGAATTGTTCAAATTTTTCAGCAGCGTTAGCCACGAATTCCTCGAATTTCTCTCGTGCGTTTGCAACAAATTCTTTCATCTTTTCATAAGTGGCAGCCACGAACTCAAGGAATTTATCTCCCGCGGTTGCGACAAATTCCCCCAGTTTCTCGCCCGTATTCGCTACAAATTCACCAATCTTGTTCATGGTGGTGAGCAAGAAATCCAATATTACTTGCTTAAGATATTCGAAATTAGTTGCTATCTCATAGATGATTAACAATAATGCCAGAACAGCCAGTGCTATCAACACCTGCGGAATGAAAAGCAATGAAAGAACGGCAGCTACGCCGGCAATTATCGCAATCAAACCCAAAAGAATACCACCCAGGATCAGGAATGGGGCCACGATAAAGCCGACGATTATTCCCAGGATTTTTAAAACGAATGACAGTTTTTCCACCCATATCGAAAACTCTATGAACTTTGTGATCCAGTCCCGCAAATCCTCCTTATGGTCGATCACCCACTGCATCCCGGTTTTTATACTTGCCAGGAATGAATCAAGTCCGCCAATCTTTAGGTCTTCGAATACGCCGCCTATGATCTCACCCAGTGTTTTGAAGAATTCCTTGATCAGTGGGCCGTTCTGATCCGTCCATTCCTTGATCTTATCGAAGGCAGGGACCAAGTGCTCTTCGATCCACGGGATGATATCCTCCTTGATGACTGTCCCGATACCAGCGAACACATCCTCGATCTTAGGCCCATTTGTCGTTACCCAGTCTGAGATTTTTTGAAACGCAGGGATCAATTCGTCCCTGACCCATGGAATGATATCCTCTTTTATCGTTTTTCCAACATCCTTAAAGAATTCCTTGATTTTAGGGCCATTCGTGTTGATCCATGTCGTCATTTTATCGAACCCCTTTGCAATTTTCTCAGGTAAATCCTCCAGATTTAAATCTTTCACTCCAATAATTTCTCCCGCCAGCCTAGCCAGCGACTGCCCGAATCTATCTGCATGTTCGCTAATGAAGGCAAAATCCTCCGGGCTGATGGATGACAATAAATCTGCAAGTGCTCCCCCCAGTGTATCCAGGATTGGTTTCACTACATTCAACCCCAAGATAGACTTTACGAAGTCTATCACGTTAGCGGTCGCACCCTGCCAGGAGCGTGCCATGTCCTGGGCAGCTCCCTGGAACCGTTCGGCTACGATTTCCTGGAATGCGCTGATGAATTCCTGAACCGCCTCACCTGTCAATTTCCCCCCCTTGCGCATATCCTCAAATTCCTTGGTTGTCAGCCCCATGTTCTCGCGCATCCTCGTCAGGATGTCGTTCACCGGCACAAACGCGCCGCGCGCCAGGTCTCGAAGTTCCTGTCCGTTCAGTTTGCCCTGCTGGACAAGTTGCCCGAAGTTGATGATGATCCGTTCAATCTCCTGGTTGCCCAGCCCCATCCCGGATGCAAAGTTGATAATGCTTTCAGTCAGACTCTTGGCTTCATCAGCCGCAAATCCGTATGATCTGGCCAGGGTGAAGACGTTTGCAATATCGGAGGCGTCATAGGGAGTGGTAAATGCCAACTGCTGAAGCCATTTCAGTTGCTCCCGTGTGGCCTGCGTCGCCAACTCCATGGCCTGCGAATAGTCTTTGATGTTTTCATTCTCGATGAGCCAGTTGGCGTTCAGCCGTTTCAATCGCAGTTCCAAAAGCTGGAATTCCGACCCAGCCTCAAAAACAGCCCCGATCAACTCCTTGATTTTCGTAATTACAGCGTTGATAGCGTCCCTCAGCAATACACCCAGGGCTACCTCTGCCACGTTCAACACCTCGCGCCCGAAGGAACTCAGCGCGCCCCCTATGCCCTCGAAAGTTCTCTGAAGGAGAGTCCCCCCGCTGCCTAATTTTTTCAGGGAACCATTAGCAGACTCCATGTCCCGCCCAAAGGCCATCAATCCTTCGACGATGAGCTCGATACCGGCCTTCTGCATTATTTGCCGCTCCTCTTGGCGTTCCTCTTGGCAGACTTGATCTCAGCGTCCGCCTGAAGGTTATCCACCGCGATCCGGATGCGCCTGTTTGCAATGACCAGTGCCTTCTCGTACATTTCCATTTTGCTCCAGTCGTCCAGTGTGATGCCGCGCTCCAACCGCGCGGTGTGCTCCTCGTGCAAGGGGACCATATCGTTCCCGAGTGCGCGTAACTGGACTCCGGAGCTTACCCCGTTGTCTAGTTCGATCTGCGAGACCAGTACGTCCTGCTCACCGATCCGCTTTGTCGCTCCCAGGAAACTCCTCGGCCGAGCGGACCGCGCT
>DATDRD010000269.1:0-1537 GCA_035291925.1 Anaerolineales bacterium | reverse complement strand
CGATACCCCAAAGCCATCCACCAAACTCAAGTCCACTCCGTTGATACGCTTCACACTTGCCCTGGCGGGCAGTGCCAGGGAGTGCTGTCGGATTTCCTGTGCGTTTTCCGGCGCATTACTTCGACAGGCTCAGTACAGGTCTTGCTGTGTGTATTCTGCTTCTTCTTTGGAATGGGCGCCAACTCCCCAGCTTCCCAGTCCGGTCGGATCAATGCATACATCCGATCGATCTCCTCGTCACAGGCTTCAAGCTGCTGGGTGTAAAAATCATACAACGCCAGGGATTGCTTCAGAACGAATAGATGTTCTGCGCGCCATGTCCCGGTCAAGGCTTTCCCAATTTCTTCTTCGCTTTTCTTGCAGTTCGGTTCCCGAAACGCCGCCAACAATTGCGGATTCCGTTCTCCTGATACGATCGCGCGGATAATCGCACGCCCTGTTTCTCCTGTCACGCCACTCAAGGCCTGTGATAACTGCACGTTCATACTTCGACAGGCTCAGTACAGGTCTGTAACAATGCCTTCTGCATGTGCTGGATGTGCGGCGCTCTATGTTCCAGCAGTTGACTGCGATGCCGCAGCATCGTCCGCAGCGCCACCAGGTCTGCTTGCGGACGAAATGAACTTTCCAACAATCCATAATTGTGCAGCGTCTGGATCCACTGTGCATCTTCAATATCGCTCTTCCGGCCTGGCACTCTCCGCAAGGAGCGCGAGCTAATTAACAAACATTCAAAACCTTGTCGTTCCAATTCTTCAAACAGCGGGATCCAATACACACCCGTGCTTTCCATCGCAACAGTTTTTATCTGATGTTCATGTAACCACTTTCCAATGGATTGCAAGTCCACGGTATAGTTGCCAAATGCCTTCACAATTTGCGTGGACTCGTCACCTGCCACGCAGGCCACGATCTCTATTGCCCCAATATCCACGCCTGCCGCATTCGCGTTCACTTTGCTCATTCCTGCAAATGGATGCGCTTCTTCAATGCCTTTCGTTCGCTTACCTTTTTTTCTCATTTCACTCTACTCCTTTTGAAAATGATTTTGGCAATACATCAGCAAGTGACCTGAGCTGTCACAAAGTATCTCAGAAAATAGTCATGAACAGCCAAACGAGAAGTCTCCGCAATCATTTGACTGCGGAGACTTTTTCTACTGTACATACTGTGTAAACACGGCTTCGAAGTCTTCCTCTGAGGTGAATCCCACCCACTTTTGCAGGACGTTTCCATTTGCATCGAGCAGGTAAACTTCGGGCTGGTAATAAAACCCGAGCGCCTTCTGAAAATCGAACGTTTGTGGGTCATCTGCATCGAGATAGGTGAATTTGATCCTGCCGAAATATTTTGCTTCAAGCCCATGGACCATGGGCGCCATCGCGCGGCAGGTGCTTCAGGTAAAGCGGAAGAATTCAACGAATTGGAGTCCTCCCGAAGCGAGACTGACCGTGGCGGGATCGGTGGCGTCGAGGTCGGGTCCGCGCGAGGTGGCGACGGGGAGCGGAGTCAGAGCAAGTGCTTCGGTCGGTGCGCT
>DATDRD010000268.1:0-1918 GCA_035291925.1 Anaerolineales bacterium | reverse complement strand
GTGCTGGGAACCGTCGTCGGCCAGGAGAATGTTCAGCCTTTTCGGGGTCATGGCAACCTCCTTTCACGAGACGAACACCTCTTCGCAACTTTACTGTAGCACAAATCGTTTCTGAATACTAGCAGTTTGTCGGAGAGAGTAGTGTTTCTGCGAAACAAAAAGCCAAAACGACTCGAAACGGCTATAGAAAGCCTTGGAATTTGGTAAATAAGACGTCAGTAGGTGTGTTTCATCTGAAAATTCTCTCGAAATTTGAAAAGCAGGCGCGCTAATAGAGACCCCGCTCTATCCATAAGGTATGCATGCGTTTCAAGTTGAAAGCCAGGCACACCAAACACCATTCGCCTGCGGCCGCCCACAGGCCGCGCAAAGAAAACTGGCGGAAGCCCAGGATTTCCTTGATGATGCCGATGACGGGTTCTACCGTAGACTTGCGTAAGCGATAAATGGCTTGTCCGATTTCGGTTTGGAGTTTGTAAGCCATTTTGACCTTTGGGCTGGCGTCTGCAGCAGGTGGCTCAGGTTGTTCTTGGAAAAAGGTGTGCCAATCCAAATGATGAGGTTCGCGCCCGGTCGCGATGAAAGGTTCAATGCCCAGTGCCTCGCAAGCCTGGATGTTAGTTTGGCTAAAGTAACCGTTGTCCATCGCCGCCGCCTCCGGCTTCCCGACTTCGGGAGAGATGGCAGAGAGGGTCGGGATGGCTTCCTGTTTGTCATTGGGATGATTGGAAAGTGCATGCGCCACAATCAGCAAGCTCTCCTGATCGTTGGCTACTTGGACATTGTAGTGCTGATCCACACCAGTATTGGCGCTGTTTTTCATGATACGCGAGTCCGGGTCGGTGAAGTTGTACTGATCTTTGTCACCCGGCCCCGGCTCCGGCGGTTTCGGCGTGCGTCCTCTGGGCTTGCGATGATCCTGGCGGGCTTTTTCTTCTCGCTCGCGCAGTTTGGCGTCATATTCAGCCTTTTCCGCCGCATAACGCTCTTGCGCCCGCGCTTCCAAAACCTGCCTGGCCTGCGCCAAATTCGCCAATCGTTCTTGACGAATGGCAACCTCGTCGGCGATGACAAAACCATCCGGCAATTGGAGTTCTCCTTGATCGGCTCGCTCCCCTATGGTAAACAACTCATTGACTTCAGCTTTCAGTTGCGCTTCCAACTCGATCAGACGCTTGTAGCTGACCGCATGGCTCTTGGAAGCATCCGCATGGATCTTGCTGCCATCCAGACTGATGTTCCCCAGCTTGAGTACCCCGGCTTCCTGGGCGATCAGCAGGATCTTTACGAACAGTCCTTTAATCTCATCCAGAAAGGTCTTGCGAAAATTGGCAATCGTATCGTGATCCGGATGCAGTCCGCCTGCGATGAAGCGAAACGGGATGCTCTCGTAGGTCGCCTTCTCAATCTTGCGCGAACTGAACACTCCTGTGGCATACCCATAAAACAACAACCCCAGCAGAATGTCCGGGGCAAAAGCCTCTCCACCGCGCGGCGCATAACGAGCATAGATCTGACTCAGATCCAGTTGGGTGATCATGTCCACTACAAAACGTGCCAAGTGATTCGGCGGCAACGCATCCCCAATCTGAATCGTCTGCTTCAGGCTCTCTTCATAATTCACGGTTTTGAATTTTCGGCTCATTTTTCAAGTTTATCATGCAATGCAATGTCAATCACTCCGACAAACTGCTAGCCATGTTTCGGACATTATTAGCCAAAGAATTCCGTGAGCAGTGGCGCACGTGGAAGATGATCGTTTTTCTGGCCGTATTCCTCATCACCGGCATGATTTCACCTGTGCTGGCGAAGTACACTCCGGAACTGCTTAAGATGGTTCCCAACCTGCCTGCCGGCCTGGCAGATTTGATCCCCGCACCGACCATGGCCGACTCGGTCGCCCAATATCTCAAGAACA
>DATDRD010000267.1:0-4227 GCA_035291925.1 Anaerolineales bacterium | reverse complement strand
TCGACCGCATGCTGGAGCATATCGCCGTGCACCGCTATTTTATGGGCATTGACTGGAAGCGCGATATTTCTGAAGAAGAAGCAGTTGCCCACTGGTATGATAACGTCTACATGCCCGTCATCCATGTGATCCGCGACACGGATATCCTTAAGGAATTTCCCACCAAGACCGAGGGCGATCTATATCTATGGGTGCTCGACCATCAACGTTACCTCGTGGAGGAAGGCGAGGCGCTCAAGCCACCTGAGGACGCGGCGCGCAGTTTTCTTGAGGATGAAGGTAAAAAGCCCGCCCGCAGGACGCGTTCTGATAAAGGCAGGAAGCGATAAAAGTAAATTCGAGGAGAAGACGTGACAGCAGAACATCCCCTTGCTGGAGTCTACGCTGCGGCGGTGACCCCCCTTCGCGAACGGCCCGATTCATCCCTGGACCTCGAGTCTGTTCCCCTTCTAATGAGCTTTCTCGCCTCGCGCGGTTGTCACGGGATGGTGCTCTTCGGCACCACGGGAGAAGGGCCTTCGTTCTCACCCACCGAGCGCGAAGCGCTGATGCGCTCTGCACGCGCCCACCGCGAACTCCTGCCTGGCTTCCGTTTGATAGCAGGCACAGGGACGCCGAGTCTTTCAGAAACGATTGATCTCACCAGACTGGCTTTCGATCTCGGTTACGACGCTGTGCTGGTACTGCCGCCCTATTACTTCCGCAAAGCGACCGATGAAGGATTGTTCAACTGGTTCAGTGAAGTGATCAAAAAGGCTGTCCCTTTGAAGGGATATTTACTTGGTTATCACTTCCCCAATGTCGCAGGGATCGGATTCTCGATTGAACTGCTCGCGCGCTTAAAAGATGCCTTCCCTGCACAATTCACGGGCATCAAAGACTCATCGCACGACCTCGTTCTTGCCAGCAGTCTCGGCGAGAAATTCGGCTCCGATTTCGTGGTCCTCACCGGGACAGACTCTTACCTGCAACTCGCCATGCAAAACAAAGCCGCGGGATGCATCACCGCGCCCGCGAATGTCATCTCGCCCGATTTGCGTGAGGTATGGGACTTAATTCAGGAAGGCAAAGACGCTTCTGAAGCACAAATGCGCGTCACAAAAAAACGCGATATCCTCGATAAGTATCCGCCCTTCCCGCCGACGCTCAAAGCATTGCTTCATCGTTTACATGGCTTGCCGCGCTGGTCTGTCAAGCCTCCGCTGGAGGAGATATCTGACAATATGGAAGAACAACTTGTGAACGAAATGGCGGGAATCAAATAGACATTATTCAGCCCTGATCCAGCAATTCAAGAAATGTCTTCACCACTTTTGGATCGACGTCCGCTAAGTTGGGATTATACAAACTATTATCTGAGATAAATCAATGACCCATAAAAAGGATGTGAGAAATGCTGAAACGAACTTTGGGCAAAAGTAAATTGGAAGTGAGCGCGCTGGGCATGGGATGCTGGGCGATCGGCGGCCCGTGGACATGGGCCCAGCCCGGAAAACAGCCTTACCCTGCGGGCTGGGGAAACACTGACGATGAAGAATCCATTCGCGCAATTCATGCCGCCATGGACATCGGTGTCAATTTCTTCGATACCGCTGCAAATTACGGAGCAGGCCACAGCGAAGTTGTTTTGGGGCGCGCACTAAAGGGCAGACGCGACCAAGTCGTGATCGCCACAAAGCTTGGGCATATCGTCAATGAGAAAGAGAAAACTGTCTACGGAGATCCCGATCAGATCATTAAAAATGTGCGGACCGATGTGGAGAACAGCCTGCGTCGTTTGCAAACCGATTTTATTGATATCTATCAATTGCACGAAGGAGGTTACGACTCGAAACTGGCTTTGGAGCTGCAATCCGTTTTGGATGAGCTGGTATCTGCAGGCAAGATCCGCTGGTATGGATGGAGTACGGACATCGTTGAGAACGCCCGTGTCTTCGCGAGCGCTGCGCATTGCACCTCCATTCAGTTTCGGTTGAACGCCCTCTTTGACAACCTTGAAATGCGGCAACTTTGCGCGAACTTCGATCTGGCAGGCATCAACAAGGACCCTCTCAACAAGGGTATTTTGACGGGCAAGTTCAATTCAGCTTCCACATTCCCTGAAAACGACATTCGATCACGGGAGAATTTTTCCGATCCGGAGATTCAAAAACGGCTGAAGATAGCGGACGAAATACGAGACATTTTCACTTCCAACGGGCGGACAATGGCTCAGGGTGCGCTGGCTTACATCTGGGCTTTGGATGAGCGCATGGTTCCCATCCCGGGATTCAAGTCCGTAAAACAGGTGACAGAAAACGCGGGCGCAATGCAATTTGGCCCGCTGACAGAGTCGCAGTTGAAAGATGTTCAACCCATTGTTGCGAAATATGAGTTGCAAAGTTGAGGTTGCTTGGCGCGACGGCTTTGGCGTTTGGATAAATGTCTGCATGGATTAAGGCGGAGTTTAGGGCTGAGGCCGGATGTTCACCAGCTTGACAGGAACAAAAAGAGCCTTGCTATTTGACAAGGCTCTTTTGTGCTTGGCGAACAGGTTATGGAATAGAATTGTTAATTCTGCTGAAACTATTGCCGACCTCAGGTCCAAGCAAACGGACGACGGCGATCACAACCAGGGCGACGAACGAGAGAATGATCGCATACTCGACGAGACCCTGCCCCCTTTCCTTGGGTGCAAATAACATGGGAATATTCCTTTCAAATAAAAGACCGCCAGCTCTGAGTGCCTCCCCAGAGTAAATAGATTATGACACTTTTCAGGAAAAAATTCAATGATACAAAAAAACAGCCATACAAAAAAGCCCTGTCGCTTGACAGGGCTTTTTGCTCTCATGAGCGGGTTACGGCAGGGAGTTGGCGATGGTGCTGAACGTGTTGCCGATCTTGGGTCCCAGCAAACGCATCACAGCAATCACGACGATGGCGACGAGAGCGAGAATGATCGCGTACTCGACGAGTCCCTGGCCTTTTTCCTTCGGTGCAAATAACATGGTATTATTTCCTTTCGAATTAATTTTTGTGCCTGAGGACCGCCCTCAGAACTATCCACAGTATATCCACTTTGCCGAAAAATTCAAGGCCCTGAGGGGGTTCAGCATTTACAAGATTGTTAGCCTGTCACTCCTGTAAAGCACACCAATTAATGAGTTTTTGCCCCGGAAAGGCAATGCAGAACCGCATTTAGGCAAAATTTAAAGGCCCTGTCCTTCGACAGAGCCTTTTTGTTCCCCCAGGATATATCTATTACGGCAGGGAGTTGGCGATAGTGCTGAAAGTATTCCCGATCTTGGGTCCCAGCAGGCGCATGACAGCGATCACGACAATGGCGACGAGAGCGAGAATGATCGCATATTCCACGAGTCCCTGACCTTTTTCCTTCGGTGCAAATAACATATGATCTCCTTTCAATTCAATAAAAGATTTTTTCTGAGGCGCGCCTCAGTGCCGGTTACATGACCATCTCATGAAAAAAAAGTTACATGGACTTACTACCGCCCCAGGTTCAAACCAGAATCCAATAATCCTGAAGTAAAATCCCGCCATGCTGGGAAGATTGCTCAAGTTTCTATGGCGTCTGATTTTGCTTCTTGGCGCAACAGGCCTGATCGGGCTGTTCCTGCCGCGCATCCTGACAACCCTTTACGCGATGAACCGGATTTATCAAAAGGAAAATGCTCCCTATGAGGGGACAGCCATCGTATTCGGGGCAGGCCTGCGCCGTGACGGCACACCGACTGCAATTCTGCGCGACCGGGTTGAAACCGCCGCAAGCCTCTACTTGAGCGGCAGGGTCGAAAAATTGTTGATGAGCGGTGATGGTCAGGTTGAAGGCTACAACGAACCTGAGGCAATGCGCCAGTTTGCGCTTTCGCTTGGCGTCCCGGATGAAGCGATTTCCCTGGATTTTGCGGGTAGACGTACATACGATACTTGTTATCGGGCGAAGGAAGTCTTCGGGGTGAAAAATGCGCTTTTGGTAACGCAGGGATTCCACCTCCCCAGGGCTTTATTCCTGTGTAATGCCCTGGGGCTGGACGCCTCCGGTGTGGAGGCGAACAACCACCGCTTCTGGCGCGGTTCCTTGCTGATATGGAATGTGCGCGAACAGTTCGCCACGGTCGGAGCATTTCTGGATGTGTATGTGAGCAATCCCCACCCGGTTTTGGGTGAACCCGGACCCTTGTTGGTGGATTAGGCTGCCCACATTTGGGGATTGGCAGCATGCAG
>DATDRD010000266.1:0-2208 GCA_035291925.1 Anaerolineales bacterium | reverse complement strand
CGATTCAGATGCCGCGTTCGTCGAAGGTGTGTTCCAACTCCGGGGTCCGGAAAAAGAGGCGGTGCATTCCATCCTGCAACGTGAAGAATTGATGGACGATCCGAATTATGTAGTGCTGACACGCGAAGTCCGCAGGGAGGGACGAAATGTCGCGCGCGTGAACGGCCGGACGGTGAATGTTTCCTTGCTTAAGGAACTGGGAGCTTTACTGGTGGATATCCACGGGCAGGCGGAACATCTTTCACTTCTCGATTCACGCGCCCATTTGGGCCTGCTTGACCGTTATGCAGAAGTGGCGCGGCCCCTCAGCGACTACCGCCAGATCTATCACACGCTGCTGAATCTGCGCCGCGAATTGAATGAATTCCGAAAAGCACAAGCCGATGCTGACCGCCGCGTGGAGATGCTCACGTATCAAGCCGACGAGATCGAAGCTGCCCATTTGAAACCCGGTGAAGATGAAGAACTGCGGAAGGAACGTGACCGCCTGGCGAATGCGGAGTCGCTCGCCCGGAATGCACAGGAGGCGCTGGCAGTCCTGGAGGAAGGTTCACCTGACACGCCTGCTGCCACTGATCTGGTAGGACAGGCCGCGCAGGCTCTTGCCGCGCTCGCAAAGCTTGACCCGGCTCAAAATGAGCTGGCGAATCAGGGAGAGATCTTGCTCGACACGATGTCCGATGTTATCCACAGCCTGCGCAATTACCTTGAAGAGATCGAGTTCAACCCGAAGCGGCTCGACGAAGTGGAAGAGCGGCTCGATCTGATCCATTCCTTGAAGCGCAAGTACGGAGGCAGTATTCCTGCGGTGATTGCGTCTGGGGCGGAAGCGCGCAGACAGCTTGAAACGATCTCCAACGCGGCTGAACGTATCGGGGAACTCGAGCTCGAAGAATCAAAACTGCTGGAAACACTCGCCGCACAGGGCAGCCTGTTGACAGAGAAACGCAAGTCCGCTGCGCTCTCCATGGGCAAGGGAATTGAATCTGAGCTCGACGATCTGAGAATGGAAGCCGCAAAATTCAGCGTGGATTTTCAGGCGAAGCCCGACCCGAACGGCGCGCCATTACAAAATGGAACGCGGATTGCCTTCGATCAAAATGGATTTGACCGGATCGAATTCCTCATCGCGCCCAACCCCGGCGAGGGACTTAAGCCGCTGGTAAAGATCGCCTCAGGCGGCGAAACATCGCGTTTGATGCTGGGCTTGAAAAACGTGCTGGCCCGTGCAGATGAAGTGCCATCTCTGATCTTCGATGAAATCGACCAGGGCATCGGCGGGCGCGTGGGGATGATCGTGGGTCAAAAGCTATGGAATCTCTCACGCATGCATCAGGTCTTTTGTGTGACGCATCTCCCGCAACTGGCTGCCTTCGGCGATGAGCACTATCAGGTGCAAAAACTCATTCAAGGCAACCGCACCTTGACGCGCGTGGAACGTCTCGATGGCGAACCGCGGCTGCTCGAACTCTCGCAAATGCTCGGTGCAGTCGGCGAAGGGACTATCCGCTCCGCGCATGAGTTGATGCAGGTCGCGAGAGGGATGATAAAGGGGAAGTGATTTTTGCCACTGAGACGCACACCTGCCTGATTTGCTCACCAATCTCTAGTAAAATTCTATATAAATCTACATTGCGTTTTGTGGCTTTGCGCCTAAAATATGATTATCAGAGCGAGGGCGTACCAAAACGCCCTCCACCCGTTTAATAGGTTACCATGTTCCTCAAACGCTTCCAGCTCGGACTCATCCATGTCGCGGTCGCGATGACCCTCGTCCCAATCAACAGCACGCTCAACCGTGTGATGATCAAGGAGCTCGCCATCTCCGCGACTCTCGTTGCCCTCCTTGCATCGCTCCCTTACCTGTTTTCTCCCATTCAAGTTGCCATCGGTTCCTATTCAGATCGCCATCCGATCTTTGGCTTTCGCCGCACGCCATATATCCTGGCGGGTCTCATTCTTTGCGTGCTTGGAGTCGTTGTCTCGCCGCAGGTTGCGTTCCTCATGGCGGATAACTTTCCCCTCGGTCTGCTGGCGGGCCTCCTCGCCTTTGGCGCGTGGGGCATGGGCTTTAACCTCTCTGCTGTTTCCTATCTCTCCCTGGCATCCGAACTCTCAGGCGAAAATGGGCGCGGTAAGACCATTGCGACGATGTGGTTCATGATGATCGTATCCATTATCGTGACTGCAATCGGACTCAGCCGCATG
>DATDRD010000265.1:0-3602 GCA_035291925.1 Anaerolineales bacterium | reverse complement strand
ATTGGCGAATCCATTTGGCTCAATCGTCGCGCACTTGACGATCACCTCCGCGCAAGCCTTGACAGCCGTCAGATAAACTTTGGAGTCAGACGGCTTGCCGTCCCGGAAGCCTGCCATCCCACCGCCGAAGAAAATATTCTGCGACACAGCGATTGCATCCGGGATCATCTCATAACTACGCTGTATTTCTGGCAAGGCAGGTCCAAGCGACGCATAGGCAATGTCCACTTGCTGGATTGCTTTTGCAAGCGCTTCAGCGAGTTTTGGTAAGTCATGGATATCCTTTTCGCCAAGCATCTTGGGAAATGGGATCGTTGCCAGTCGCGTTGTCTGCACTTCATATCCCACAGCTTCATACGCGGACCTGGCTTCGTCTAAAAATATCCCCGCCTTTTGTAAGGCTTTTTCGTCTAATGGATACTTGGGATTACAGAAATAAGTAATTGAGCGGATTTTCATAATCTGACCACTGCCTACTGATCACTGCTCACTGTTTACTGATCTTTGCCTCACTACCTCAAACATCAAAACTGACCCCGCCACGCCCGCATTCAGCGACTCAACGCTTCCAGGCATCGGGATCGAGATTTTCTGACTTGCCAGTTTCCCCGCTTCTTCGCTTGCGCCCTCCGCTTCGCTGCCGATAACCAAAGCCAATGGCTGACGAAGGTCAGTCTCCCAACAGGATCGTCCATTCATATCGGCCAGATAAATTTGCAGTTCTTTTACATGCTCATGAATTTCATCCCATGTCATGGAATGGATTGGCAATTGAAAATGCGCGCCCATTCCAGCGCGGAGGACTTTCGGCGCAAAAGCATCTGTCGTTTCGGGAGTTAATAATGCCGCCTGAACTCCTGCAGCGGTGGCAGTGCGAAGCAACGTGCCGAGATTGCCCGGGTCGCGGATTTGATCCGGGATAAGCATAAAGTTTGGTGAATCGGGAATTGGAAGATTGGAAAGTTGAAGAACTGCAAGAATACCCTGCGGAGTCTCTGTTTCGCTGACATTCTGCAGAAGATCACCAGATGTTTCTTCCACTTCAATTTGATTTGCGGTTAATGTTTTGACCAATTCCTGCCCGCGCTCGCCTAAACCATCGCTAAATAATACGAATTGAAATTGCCAACTGGTTTTGACTGCTTCTTCCACCAATCGCACACCCTCAATGACAAACATGCCTGCTTCACGGCGCTCTTTCGCGCGCCCAAGCAAGGCACGGACAAGTTTCAGTTTTGGATTCTGGCTGGAGGTGATCATTGTCCCCGCTGATTCTGCCAGGTTTTCATGAACACATCCACACTTGATTGATCAAATAGAACAAGTCTGACAGTCTTTACTGTCGATGACGAGTTCTCAACGAAATATTTCTCAATGGAAGAAAAAATGATCCGCGCGGCGCGGTCCTTTGGAAAACCGAAGATGCCGGTTGAAATGGCCGGTGATGCAATCGATGACAACTTGAGTTCATCAGCGACTCGAAGAGAACCTGTCATTGCATCTGCTAATTTGGCATCCTCATCCCCATCACCCCAGACAGGCCCCACAGCGTGGATCACATACTTCGCAGGCAGGAGTCCGCCCGAAGTCCACGCGGGGCGCGCATGAGGGACGAGTCCGTGCTGTCGGATCCATTCATCCGATTCCCTTTGGATGCTCGGCCCGCCCTTTTTTGAGATCGCCCACGCGACTCCGCCTCCGTGTTGCAGGTGTTCATTCGCCGCGTTGACAATGGCATCCACATTTTCAATTGTGATGTCGCCCTGAATGATCTGGATCGTCTGACCGGTCTGTAAAACGCGCTCCATGAGAACGGTGTTCATGCAAGTATTGTACCCCCCATCAAAAATTTTGGTCGGGATAATCTCCCGACCAAAAAATTACGTTGTTTTTGCAACCACTGCGGCAAATGTCTGCGGGTCGCGGATTGCCAGATCAGACAACATCTTGCGGTTGAGTTCGATGTTTGCCTTTTTCAAGGCGGCCACCAGCTTGCTGTAGGTGGTTCCATTCAAACGAGCCGCGGCGTTGATGCGGGCGATCCATAATTTGCGCAGATCACGCTTGCGCACGCGGCGATCACGGGTCGCGTACCACAGGCTCTTAAGCATGGCCTCGTTGGCACGCTTGAACAGGCGATGTTTGGAACCGCGCTGTCCTTTTGTGATCTTTAAAATTCTCTTGTGACGTAGATGCCCTTGCGGGCCTCCTTTAACACGCATTGTTACTCTCCTGCAGTCTCGCGGGCGTCGGCGTCCTTCGACAGGCTCACCAGTTGCATACACCCGAAAGCCGCAAATAAAATCGGATACGATTGAGGCAGGCGAAGTGATCCTTCGATACGGCTTTGCCAGTCAGGACACCGCTTCGCCTCTACTCCATATTGGGCGCAAGGCGCTTTACACGCTTGATGATCTTGGCGCCCTTCACTTCGTGCATTTCAGATAACTGCGCTTTGGTGCGTTTCGAGGTGCGTCGGCGCAAGTGGCTTTTGCCGCCTTTGGTGCGCATCAACTTGCCGGCACCCGTCAGGCGAAAACGCTTGGAGGTCGCCTTATGGGTCTTCAGCTTGGTTTTGCCAGCCTTTGCTTTGCGAGGCATTCTTAGTTGCTCCTTTCAGACAAAATACATAGTGCTGCGTTAATTTCTAAACTATGATCCAATTTTGTTCCACATACTATCATAAGCTTTGGAGATTACAACAAGCAGCAAAACCGCGGGACTAACCCACGTAGTGGCCCGCGGACATTCACCATCTTTGGAACCTGCGGTGCGTTAGGCTTCCGCTTCTTTCTCAGCCTTGGGTTGCGTGCGACTTTCAGGTTGGTCGCTCTTTTCCTTCTTTTTCGCGCCGCCTTTGCTTGGAGCCAGCACCACGAGCATTGTGCGTCCTTCCATTTGCGGAGCCTGTTCGACGACGCTTACATCAGCCAGCGCCTCAGCGATCTCTTTCAGGTCTTCGAGCGCGATCTCGGGATAATCCATTTCCCGGCCGCGGAACTTGATCGTCACCCGGACTTTATGCCCCTGCAGTAACCAGCGACGGGCATCATCCACTTTGAAACCACGGTGTGCTTCGTTTGTCTTTGGCCGCAGCCGGATCTCCTTGACTTCGATCTTGGTCTGTGACTTCTTGGCTTCGCGCTCTTTCTTGGCACGCTCATAAATGAACTTGCCATAATCAATTACACGGCACACGGGCGGAGTGGCGTTGGGCGAGACCTCCACAAGATCCAGGTCGGCGTCGCGTGCGATCTGCAGGGCTTGTTTGATGGGAACAACACCGACGTTGCCGCCATCTGGCCCGATCAGTCGGACTTCCGCGACGCGGATGCCCTCATTTACTCGAAATTCTGTAGCGCTGATAAGTTTCTCCTATTTCAAAACAGTTGACCAGCACTCGGCTGGTTTTTGGCGGACAGATAATACCATGAAGGCAGGTGAATCGTCAACAAAATACCCCTATGTCATTGCGAGGAGCGACGCGGCGAGCAAAAGCGAACCGCAAACGACGAAGCAATCCCCTTGCGAAATGAGGAGATTGCTTCGCCTTCGCTCGCAATGACAGGCTACAGCTCTGCCGCCCTTCTTGCAATCCTATC
>DATDRD010000264.1:0-2114 GCA_035291925.1 Anaerolineales bacterium | reverse complement strand
GTTATGGGGATATTTGTATGACCGTTATGCACGCGCGAAACTGCTGGCATTGGCATCATTTATTTGGGGCGCGACCACCTGGCTGAATGCGATCGTCCGCACGTATACCGGTTTTCTGATCACACGTGCCTCCACGGGCATTGACGATTCATCCTATCCCGGCATCTTCACATTGATCGCCGATTACTTCGGTCCAAACCTGCGAGGCAAGGTCTATGGAATTTTGCAGCTTGCCCAGCCGCTTGGGTTTCTCGCCGGTCTGATCCTGGGACAGATCATAGCGCCCATGATTGGCGGCTGGCGTTCGGTCTTCTATATTACAGGCGCGCTCGGGCTGGTTGTGGCGCTTTTGATCTATTTTGGCGTCAAGGAGATGCCGCGTGGCAAGGCGGAACCTGAGTTCGAGAACATGTCTGAAATGGCGACCTTCCGCTTCTCCTGGGCTGAAGCCAAAGAGATATTCAGGAAACGGACGATGTGGTTTATCTTTTTGCAGGGATTTGCTGGCGTCTTTCCCTGGAATGTCATCACTTTCTTCTTCTTTGGCTATCTCGAAACCGAACGCGGCTATGATAGCGGCGCGATCATTGGCACGATGGCGCCCGTCATTCTCATCCTGGCGGCAGGTTATTTTGTCGGCGGATCGATTGGTGATTTCCTCTTCAGGCGCACCAAAAAGGGACGCATTCTTATTTCGAGCGCGGGTGTCTTGCTTGGCGCGCTCTTCATTTATCTGGCCATGACTACGCCCGTTGATAAACCGGATCAGTTCTTTATTCTCATGTGCCTTACAGCCATCTTCATGCCGCTTTCCTCAGCCAACGTCATTGCCACGGTCTATGATGTTACGGTCCCTGAAGTTCGTTCCACAGCACAGGCTATTGAATATTTCGTGGAGAATAGCGGCGCGGTCACAGCCCCCGCGCTGACCGGCGCGATCATCGTGGCTTCTGGCGATAAGACCTTTGCAATCCTGAGCATCTGCGTCATCGCGTGGCTTCTCTGCTTTTTCTTCTATCTTGGGGCTCTCTTCACGATTGATAAAGATACGAACGCACTCCGCGCACAAATGGCGCAACGAGCCAAATCAATGTAACGCTCAACCTTGCGAAGGCCCGATCCTTCGGGCATTGCCTTCAGACAAGCCTTCGCAAGGTTTTTTTTCTTTCAATGCGCATCCTGCAACTCGACCTCCACAACAAAAAACAGGTGGATGATTTCCTGCGCCTGCCTTTCTCCATTTACAGGAATACTCCTCAATGGGTACCGCCTCTGCAGATGGACGAGCGCCGCAGACTCAATCCAAAGCGGTTCCCGTTTTACAGACATTCCCAGGCCTCATTCTTTCTTACTTACGAAGGGACTCGCCCGACAGGCCGCCTCGCGGTGCTCGATAATCGCCGATATAACGAATTCAACAAAACAAAGACTGCCTTCTTCTATCTATTTGAATGTGAAGATAATGAAGAAGCCGCGACCGCGCTATCTAACGCCGCCTTTGAGTGGTCTTGCTCGCGCGGACTGGATAAAATCGTCGGCCCAAAGGGATTCACTCCTCTTGACGGATTTGGTTTGCTGGTGGAAGGCTTCGAGCATCGTCCCGCGTTTGGCTTGCCTTATAACCCTGCCTACTATGTTGATCTCATCGAAGCGCAGGGATTTGTAAAGGAAGGCGAATCGGTTTCAGGCTATCTCGGAGCGAATATCCAATTCCCGGCGCGTATTCATCAGCTCGCCGAACGCATCGCCCAACGGCGCGGACTTCACATTTTGCGATGCAACAACCGCAAAGATTTACGCGCGCTCGTCTCACATCTCAAGCAACTCTACAACAATTCTCTCGTAGGAACTGAAGGGACAGCTCCGCTCACTGACGAAGAAGTGAATGGGATGGCGAATCAACTCATCTGGCTGGCTGACCCGAAACTTATCAAGTTGGTGATGAAAGACAATAAAGCTGTTGGTTTTCTGCTCGCATATCCCGATGTCTCACGCGCGTTGCAAAAAACACGCGGACGGCTTTTCCCGTTCGGCTGGTTGACCCTGCTCCTCGAACTCCGCCGCACGGACTGGATCAACATCAACGGCGCGGGCCTGCTCCCCGAGTATCGCGG
>DATDRD010000263.1:0-3561 GCA_035291925.1 Anaerolineales bacterium | reverse complement strand
GCTGACCCTGCTCCTCGAACTTCGCCGCACGGACTGGATCAATATCAACGGCGCGGGTCTGCTTCCTGAGTATCGCGGCTCAGGCGGCACGGCGATCCTGTACAGCGAGATGTTCAAGTCGGTGACTGAAAATCCACGGTACAGACATGCTGAAGTTGTGCAGATCGGCATCGAGAACGAAAACATGCAACGTGAGATGGAACATTTTGGGATTGATTTTTATAAGATGCATCGGACGTATGAGCGCGCTTTGTAATACAAATTTGAGTTCGTTTGACAGTTAGACTCCGAACCGAAGGGGGCTACAATGAAATCAGGAGAACAGTATGACCATCATTGTCGCTGATACCACCTGCGGACTGCCGCGTGATTTGCTCAAACAGCGCGGCATTCCGCTCATTCCGCAAATTGTCACTTTTGGGGAAGAATCTTATCATGACGATAAGGATCTGGATACCGCTACCTTCTTAAAGAAACTCAAAGCCTCACCCACTCTTCCAAAAACCGCCGCGCCAGAACCGTCGTTGTATTATCCGATTTTTGAGGGAGCCAGGGAAAAAGGGGAAAGTGTAGTGGTTGTCGCGCCGACGGGTAAAGCCAGTGGGACTGTCCGCTCAGCACAAATTGCCGCGCAGGATTTTCCAGATGTAGATATCCGCGTGGTGGATACACAGACGGTCTCCTGCAATCTCGGCTCGATGGTTTTGGTCGCAGACGACATGGCAAAGGCAGGAAAATCTGCTGATGAAATTGTCGCGAAGTTGAATGATATGATCCCGCGCGGGCGGCTGTACTTCGTTGTGGATACACTGGAGTATCTTGCCAAGGGCGGCTGCATTGGTGGCGCGAAGAAGTTGCTGGCTGAGTTGCTTGAGATCAAGCCAATCCTGCAAGTCAAGAACGGGCAGGTCGAGGTGTTTGAACAACAGAGAACCAAAAAGCGCGCGCTGGCGCGTCTCATGGAAGTGGTGACGGAGCAATGTAAAGGCGGAGATGAAGCTCATTTATGTGTGTTACAGGTTGAGGCTGACCCGAAGGGGGAAGCAGAGTCTCTCGTCCAGGAATTGAAATCCAAAGTGCCCGTTTCCGATATCCCGATCTATGAACTGCCTCCTGCAATTGTCGTTCATGCCGGGCCCAAAGCAATAGGGGTGGGCTTTTTTGCCCCGCCGGTTGGGGTGGTATAATTTTTGCGCTGATTGCGTAATTTCCCACGATAGTGGTTCAAGTAAGGAGTTTTTTCATGTCTGGTCACTCAAAATGGTCTACCATCAAACGCAAAAAGGGCGCGGCAGATGCCAGGCGCGGCGCGCTCTTTACGCGCCTTGCACGCGAGCTTGTCATGGCGGCGCGCGATGGCGGTAGTGATGTCGATTCCAATTTCCGTTTGCGGCTCGCGGTGGATAAGGCGCGTGCTGAGAACATGCCCAAGGATAATATCGAACGCGCCATTCGCCGCGGCGCTGGTGAGGATAAAGACGGCGTTGTGTTCGAGCAGATCATGTACGAAGGGTATGCTCCGCACGGCGTGGCAGTGCTGGTTGAGACTGTTACCGATAATCGCAATCGTACCGTTTCAGATCTGCGTCACGCGTTCAGCAAAATGGGCGGTAACATGGCGGAGCTCGGCGCGGTGGGCTGGCAGTTCGAACGTGTTGCTTATTTTTCCTTCCCATCCAGCGCGATGAATTTCGATAAGGCATTTGAACTTGGCATCGAAGCCGGTGCAAATGATGTCGTTGAAGATAATGGTGCCATCGAGATCACGGCTCCTGTGGAGTCGTTCAAGATCATCGCGGACGCGTTGCACAAAGCCAAGGTTCAGCCTGAAGAAGCGGGCTTGCGAATGAATCCTAAACAGGAAATCGAACTCGATGCCGAGAACACCATCCAGGTGCTCAGAGCCCTCGAGAGTATCGAAGATCTCGATGACGTGCAAAACGTCTACTCGAATCTCAAAGTTTCCGACGCAGCGTTAGCCACGCTCGAAGCCGCATAATCTTTTTATTAACCGCGAAGGGCACGAAAGTACACATAGAAAAAACCTTCGTGCCTCTTTGTGCTCTTTGTGGTAAACCAGGATGACTCTCGCATTAGGGATTGACCCAGGCACGGCAACGACAGGCTACGGACTCGTGCGCCTCACGCAGGATGGAAGCCTGGTCGCCGTTAAATATGGCGTCATCTCAACCCCGAAGGCATCCACTGCCCCGGCGCGGCTGGAGATGTTGTTTAAAGAATTGCGTGCACTTCTCAAAAAATACAAACCCGATACCGCCGCCGTTGAAAAATTATTTTTCTCGCGAAATGTGACCACTGCCATCGCAGTCGGACAGGCGCGCGGCGTGGTGATGTTGTGTTTGAAGCAGGCGGGGATCGAACCTTTTGAGTACACGCCCAATGAGATCAAACAAGCGGTCGCTGGTTACGGAAGCGCACAGAAGCGGCAGGTCCAGGAAATGGTAAGAGCACTCCTGCTCCTTCCCGAAATCCCCAAACCTGATGATGCGGCCGACGCGCTGGCAGTTGCCATCACGCATTTGCATACGAAAAGATATTAAATTCACCACAGATGAACACGGATGAACTTTTCTTTGTTGATAAACAAGGAGGAAAAGATGCCAGCTCAAGAAGTAAATGAAATCACGGAAAAGATCATTGGTTGCGCTTATACAGTAAGCAATACACTTGGCATTGGCTTTGTTGAAAAAGTTTATGAGAATGCACTTGTTTTTTGTACTCGGAAAACTGGTTTGCTGGTCGAACAGCAGTATCCAATTAAAGTTACTTTTGAAGGAGTTATCGTAGGCGAATTCTTTGCTGACTTACTTGTTGAGAAAAGAGTCCTTGTTGAATTGAAAGCTGTATCAATGTTGAATCAGGAACACACTGCTCAAGCCCTGAACTATCTGCGCGCAACAGGAATGGAAGTTTGCCTGCTTATTAACTTTGGCATACCAAAAATTGAAATCAAACGACTTCTTCCCTCTGTTTATTGGAGGACTCCAAAACCCTAATTCAACCCGTTCATCAACCCATCGTGTACATCTGAGTTCATCTGTGGTTAAATTGATTTTATGATAGCAACTCTGCGCGGTGAAATTACCCAAATCGAAGATGGCGCCCTCGTTCTCGAAGTCGGCGGGGTGGGGCTGCGCGTCTTCGTGCCTGCGCCCCTGCGCGGGCGAATGAAAGTGGGCGATGGGCTTTTGCTTTATACCCATCTCGTCGTCCGTGAGGATGCATTAACTCTCTACGGCTTCGAGACCCAGGCTGACCGCGAGCTCTTCAATATCCTCCTCGGGGTGGATGGCGTCGGGCCGAAAGTCGCGCTCTCGGTATTATCCACGCTCACACTTGATGCTGTCCAGCGTGCCGTCTTCGCTGATGAAGCAGAACTACTGAGTCGCGTGCCCGGTGTGGGAAGGAAGACTGCCCAGAAAATGGCATTGCATCTAAAAGATAAACTCAAGCCAACGGACGCGCTGGCAAGGGTTGCCGCGATGTCTGATACGGATAGCGAAGTGCTTGCCGCGTTAACCGCACTCGGTTATTCCGTTG
>DATDRD010000262.1:0-10915 GCA_035291925.1 Anaerolineales bacterium | reverse complement strand
GGGACAATTCATCATAATTGCTTGCTGGTTCCAGTTGCATCCCATCCAGGCTGAGAGCGCCATACATCATGTGGAAGTGGCTGTCGATGAAACCGGGCATGAGCGTGCCGCCATTGGCATCAACGACGCGTGTGTTCGATCCTTTGAAGAGTTGCGCGTCAGCACGACTGCCAACGAAAACAATGCGGTTATCCCGTACGGCGACCGCTTCAGCAATCGGGTGAACGCGATCAGCTGTAAAAACGTGGGCATTTTCAAACAGTAAATAGGCGGTTGATTGCATGAGATACCTGCATAAATGTGAAATCTACATTTCACAGTACAAAAAACAGATTACTGCGCTGTGAAAGGATGCTGTTTTTTATCTGGAGTGATGCTCGTCCCTGCCACCGCATCGCTTATAGCGTCACCGATCAGGTTGATGGAGAGCACGGCGAGGAAAATTCCCGCACCGGGGAAGACGGTCAACCACCAGGCTTGGCGCACGAATTTCATTCCAGCGTTGAGCATCGCTCCCCATTCCGGTGTAGGGGGCTGTGCGCCCAGACCGAGGAAGTTAAGAGCTGCACCCGCCAGAATGGACGAACCAATTCCCAGCGTGATCAAAACGAGCAGCGTGCGAATTGAATTCGGAAGAATATGCCGAATGAGAATTCGGGCATCAGAACTGCCTAATGAGCGGGCGGCTTCGATGTATGTCATCTCGCGCAGGGATAAGACACTGCTGCGCGTAAGGCGCATAAAGGAAGGCACGAAGGCAATGCCGATGGCAAGCATAGCATTAGTGATTCCGGGACCGAGAATGGCGATGATGGCTAACGCCAGCAAAATATCGGGGAAAGCCATTAACACATCAGTGAACCATGAGACGAACGAGTCGAGCCAGCCCCCGAAATAACCGGAGATCAATCCTAGCGTGATTCCAATCAGCGCGCCAATGGTGATGCCGATCAGGCCCACACGCAGGGAGAGTCGTCCGCCGTAGAGAAAACGGGTAAAGTTATCTCGGCCAATCCCATCCGTGCCCATTGGGAATTCCAAGCTAGGTGGTTTCAGCGCTAGCGATGGTTCCGTTTTGTTGGGGTCTTTGTCGGTGAAGAGCGGTGCGGCGTAGGAGAAGAAGATCAGAATTAACAACAGGATGCCGCCCATCTGTGCACTGCGATTGCGAAGGATTTGCTTGAGCACGCGGATGCCGGGAGAGTTGGATTGAATGAGGGCGGGGGATAGTTCAGATATCATTTGAGGCGGATCTTTGGATTCAGAAAAACGTAGGTGATATCGGTCAGGGTGTTGATGAGAACGTAGATGGTGGCGGTTACAAGAACCACGCCTTGCACCATCGGGTAGTCGCGGTTGAAGATGGATTGCACCGCCAAGCGCCCAATGCCCTGACGCGCAAACATGGTTTCGACGATGGTCGCACCGCCGAGTAGATATGCCATCTGCAAGCCGACAAAGGTCACCACGGGGATCAGCGCATTACGCAGGGCATGTTTTAGGATGACCAATCGTTCTGGCAATCCCTTGGCGCGGGCGGTGATGATGTATTCCTTGCTGAGCACATCCAACATGCTGGCGCGAACCATGCGGGCGACGACAGCGGCTTCGGGGAGTCCCAGAGTCAGGGCGGGGAGAAAGAGCTCGGCGGGGCTTGAACCGTTTGAAATGCTTGGGAAGAGTCCCAATTTCACGGAGAAGAGAAGGATGAGAAGAAGTCCCATCCAAAAGGTCGGTATGGAAAGTCCGCTGACCGATAGCCCCATCACCAGTGTATCAAACCACGTGCCGTGGCGAAGTGCGGCAAGCAATCCCAGAATTCCGCCGATGCTCAACGCCAGCGCAAGCGCAGACATTGCCAACGCAAACGTGCTTGGCATCTGTTCGGCAATGGATTTGGAGACAGGCAAATAATTGCGAATTGATACTCCCAAATCCCCATGCAGCGCTTTATTAAGATACCGCCCATATTGCACGTAGAGGGGATCGTTCAAGCCGAGCTGCGCGCGCAACTCGGCTACTTTTTCAGGAGATACTTTTTGGCGTCCGAGGATTGCCATGGTGACATCACCCGGCACAAGGTGGATGACTGAAAAAACCAGCACCGAGACGCCAAAAAGCACTAGAATGGACGTGAAGATGCGTCGGACCAGGTAGTTAACCATTCAGCATTATTGAGCGATGGAGATATCGTAAATCCAGGGATAGCCTTCCAAATCAAATGTGAAGTCTTGAACGGCAGGCGATGTGAGATAGGATGTATTTACGGTGAACATCGGCAGGACGAGCGCGTTTTCCATAATGATGTTCTGCGCTGTTATGTAGTCCTGCTTGCGGGTTTCTTCGTCGGTCTGGGTGTCGCCATCAGCCAGAGCAGCATCGAGTTCATCACTCGTAAAGTTAGTCCATGCACCGCCACCTATGTTCTCGGAGTGGAACAGATATCGCAGCGGGGAAGGGTCGGGGCGGGTCCAGTACATGTACACCAAGGTATAGTTGCCGGCAAGAAGCTCTTCGTATTGGGCGCCATCATCCATGGAACGGTACTGCACGTCAAAACCGGCGTTTGTCAGGTAACCCGCCAGAAGCTCATTGAAGGCTTCAGACCAACTGGGATTATCGGGCCAATCGATGGTGAGTTTCTCGCCGTTCTTCTCGCGAATGCCATCGCCATCGGAGTCAACCCAGCCGGATTCTTCCAGCAGGCGTCCGGCCTCTTCGAGGTTATAGCGATAAAGGCTGTCGGCTTTTTCGTCATATCCCCAGGTGGTGGGGGAAACCACACTATATGAAGGCAAGCCGAGACTCTGGAATGCAGTCTGCGCCAGTTCCTCCTGATTCACCGCGAGGATCATCGCCTTACGGACGTTAATATCATCGGTCGGCGCCTTACCGGCGTTGATCATTAGGATGGCGGGAATGCCAGGCTGGGCGAAGGTTTGGATCAAGGCCTTGCCGGATTCTGCCATGGCAATCGCATCGAGCGCAGGTGGCTCACTGGCAACAAGAATTTCGCCAGTTTCAAACGCGGTGAGTCGGGTGGCGGCTTCGGACAAAATGCGGAAGACAACCTGATCAAGATGGGCAGGTCCTTCATGCGCGGCGAATTCAGGAGCCCAGTTGTAATCGGAATTGCGTTCGATCACAATCTGTGACTGTGCATCCCACTGAACAAACTTGAACGGGCCAGTGCCGACGGGATTGCGGCCATAGTCCTGTCCATACTTTTCCAGCGCGGTAGGTGATGAGATACTCAACCACTGACGGGCGGCGTCGCGCAGGAAGGTTGGGTAGGAAGCCGCGAACTTGACGGTAACAGTATGGTCATCCACAACTACAGTCTCGACATACTGGTGATCTTGCAGCAAGGACTTGCCGCCGGATTCGAGCACCGCCTCGCTGACGATGTGATCGAAGGATGCTTTGACTGCTTCCGCTGTGAAGGCGGTACCATCATGGAAGGTCACATCCTGGCGGAGGGTGAATGTGAATTCGGAATAACCTTCATTCGGTTCCCATGCGGTGGCGAGACCGGGATGTAACGAGCCGTCGGGCGCCATCGAGAGCAGCGAATCAAACAGGCTGATTAGGATGAACTGCTCCTGAACATAAACAGCGTCCCCGGGGTCGAGCGTTTCCGGTTCAATTGCGATGCCGAGGGTGAGGATACCCCCGGAGACGGCAGGAGCTTCCGTTGCCTCGGCGGGCGCTTCGGTCGCTTCCACAGCCGGTTGCTCGATAACCGGCTTCTCAGTTGCCGGTGCATTTCCTCCGCACGCGACTAACAACAGTCCGATCAACACGATGACGGACAACCCCTTAAATAAAGTGTTCTTCATTTTCTTCTCCTTGGATGGGTTGGGAAATCAGTTCTATTGAAACGATTATCTTGTCAAGATTTTATCACGGTAAGATTTATCCAACTAAAGAATCTAACATAACTGAACAAGTCTCTCTATCATATTTTGATATTCCTGCCGGTGAAGATACACACAGTCTTTTTTACTTTATTGGAAGGATTCACAATTTAATCGGAAACTGTCTCGCGCGGTATATATCACATAATTGCAAAACTCCTCATATATTGGATACTCCCTTCCCAAAGTTGCCTGCATGGAAATAAGCCTTCAAAATCACTCCTCTATCTCCTACCGAGCACGAAAAATATGTCCGATTGAGTGTATCCCGGCCCGTGCAGGCATTCTGGGGATTCTCAAAAATTCCACCAGCTCTGGGTCTCACGGAATCTTTTTTGTCCTGGTCACTTGAGAAAAAACGGGTAGGCTAATGATAGCACCGGTCCCAAAACAAGCCGCGCCGTAAGTTCCATAGAGTTTCCCTCCTGACTACTTGATAAAGGCGATATTAGCACAAGCGACAACGGTCGCGGTTCTAGAAGACATGTAAATAGTCACATATAGAACTCAAGACGAAGAATTGGTACAGGTCATTGCCAGCGATAAATGAAGAAGTCAATGTCGTTTTTCGAATACAGCCAGATCCAGAAGAATTAGATCCGACAGAACAAAGTTTGCACCATTGTTGGGGGAGTAAGCGGCCCACCTTGCGGTGTCCCTTCTTCCGTATCCATCACTATCCCATTTATCATTACGCCACTTTCCAGATAAGCTCGGATGAGTTTCAGCACTCGCTTGTCTTTCACCACTCGCACCACTCTCGCCACACCTGCACTGCACCAAACGCAGTGCGGTGCAAGTGTGAGCATATCGTGGTTGACCCGGTCAAACGACCGCACAGCTTAATACCCCCTTCCACAACCCAATCGAAGAACCACAGACTCAGGTTGAGGTGATTGACCCAACCCACGCCCTCTTTGGGCGCAAGTTTCCGCTGATCTCGTTCTCTCAGCAACCAGGGGCACAATACGTATTGGTGCGTTATCGGGAGAGCATGGCCTTGCGAATCCCCCTGCGTGCCACTAACCTTGCAGCGGCACAGCCCAAAGTTCCCACCAAACTCAGCTTATCCGCGGTGCGAGAACTACTCTCTGTGGCTGAAGCCGGAGAAGTTCTATGTCCACCCGACCCAGCGACTTCTGGCAAGGTCTATCCTCCCAACTGCAAATCGAAATCCTGGCCGAACTCTCGGCCCTCTTCCAGGAAGTGATCCATGACTACCTCCGAACTCATCACCCCTGCTCATCTGGCGCGCAAAGCGCTGATCTACATTCGCCAGTCTACCCTGCAGCAAGTTCTCACCAATCAGGAAAGCCTGCGTCTGCAATATGCCCTGCGCCTGAAAGCCTTGGAACTGGGCTGGCAGACGGAGGACATTGAGATCATCGATACCGACCTTGGTCAAACTGCGGCCGTGGCGCAAAACCGGGAGGGGTTCAAAGAAGTGGTCTCCCGCGTCACCCTGGGGGAAATTGGCATCCTGCTGTCTTCTGAAGTGACCCGCCTGTCGCGCAACTGCTCGGATTGGTATCCCCTGCTCGATATTTGCGGATATCGCCACTGTCTCATCGCCGATCGCGACGGTGTCTATGACCCTGCCTCCACCAACGGACGCCTGCTGTTGGGCCTCAAGGGCCAGCTTTCCGAATTCGAACTGCATACCATTCGTTCGCGCCTCACGGCTGGGCTGCTCAACAAGGCGCAACGCGGCGAGCTGGAGTTGCGCCTCCCGATCGGTTTGCTGCGCCAACCGGATGGTCAGGTGGTCAAGGATCCTAACCTGGAAGTCCAGGAGCGCATCGGGCTTGTTTTCTCCACCTTCCTGAGAGTAAAATCAGCTTGCAAGGTGTTACGTTTCTTCAACGAACAGCGCCTGGGTCTGCCCCGCCATGATCTCTTCGGCGCTCTGGTTTGGAAACCACCCACGACGGCTGCCCTCCTGTCGATCTTGAAGAACCCCGCCTATGCTGGCACCTTCGTGTATGGGCGCAGTACAACCTCTCGGGCGGCCTCTGGAAAATCCAAAACGAAGCGTTCTCCCTTCGGCCAATGGAAAATTATGGTTCACAACCAATATCCCGCCTACATCCCTTGGGAAACGTTTGAACGGATCCAAGCTGTGCTGCAAGATAATTATGCCGAGTACGACCGCAACCAATCGCGCGGGATTCCCAGGGCCGGGACAGCGCTGTTGCACGGCATTGTCTATTGTGGGGAGTGTGGCCACAAACTGGTGGTGCAGTACAAAGGCGGTCCAGAGTATCAGTGTAATTTCCTGCGCCAGCAATATCAGGTCCCCGTTTGCCAGCGCATTCCTGCCCAGCCCGTGGATGACTTCGTTGTGCAAGCCTTTTTCCAGGCGCTTTCCCCGATCGAATTGGAGGTGTACGAACAAGCCTTGAAAACCCAGGCCGAAACTTCCCTGCAGGTTCAGCAAGCCCAGGAACAGCAGTTGGAACGACTGCGCTACCAGGCGGCTCTCGCTCAGCACCAATATAACCAGGTCGATCCCGAGAACCGCCTGGTGGCGGCTGAACTCGAAAGACGCTGGGAAGCTGCCCTGGTCACACTCAAGCAGGCTGAAGAAACCCTGGCTCAACAACAACGCCAGCGGGAAACTCCCCCTTCTCTGCCTCCCGAACTGAAAACTGCCTTTTGCCAGATCGCTCAACACCTGCCGCAGATCTGGAGCCAGGAAGAAATCCTATCCACTCCGCACAAAAAGGCTTTGCTGCGCTGCTTGATCGACAAGGTCGTGATCCATCGCCTCGCTCCGGACCGCGTTCAAACCCGTATCGTCTGGAAAGGCGCTGAAACCACCACTTCCCGGCTCACGATCACCGTGGGCTCTTTCAAGCGCTTATCCTCTGCCGCCGAAATAGAAGCAACCATCCTTGAACTCAGCCAACAGGGAAAATCCGATGAAGACATCGCCAGACGCCTGACCGAACTCGGCCACTCTTCCCCCAAAAAACCTCATCTGGTTTTACCCAGCACAGTGAAGACTATCCGCTTGAAGCACCGCATCTTCCAAAAACGCAGCCAGTCCCATCCGCGCCATATTCCCGGCTGCCTGACCATTCCCCAAATCGCTCCAAAATTGGGCGTGACCACCTATTGGATCTATCACTGCATTCGCAGCGGCAAGATCCAGGTGGCAAGAGATCCACAAACTGGTTTGTACTTATTTCCCGACCAGCCCGAGACCCTGGAAAAATTCCAACAACTCAAAGCAGGCTCCCTCCACAACTTGCGTTTTTAAGGAGGCATCCAGATGCCTAATCAAAGAACTTTTCCAGATCAATATCCACCACCCAGTCGTAGCCTGCTCGGATGTACTCCTGGGCTTGCTGCACGGCTTGATGCGCACTTCGTCCGGGACGAAACCCGTAACTATGGAGTGAAAACACCTGCTCGAACATCGGTGTCAACACTTGCGCTATCGCTTGCTGAATTAACCGGTCTTGCACTGTCGGAATACCCAACTGCCTCACCCCTCCATCTGGCTTCGGTATTTCTACCCGCCTCACTGGGCCTGGCCGATACTTTCCACTTTCAAGAGCCTCTCGCACTTCCAGCCAGTGCTTCTTCAAGTAGCCGCGCAGGTCTTCCACTTCCATTCCATCTATCCCGGCTGCGCCTTTGTTGCTCTCTACTCGTTTCAACGCAGTTTGCATGTTCTCTCGTTCGAACACCGCTTCCCACGTCCCTACGTCGGATTTTCCATTGTCTCGTGCCGGGAACGGCTCGGCGCTCTGAACAATTCCCGCAGGCTTCACCTGCTTCGTTTGTTCAGTAGTCTCCCTATCCGGGAGTTTCTGCCTTCCTTGTTCATTCCGCGAACTGCTCACTGTACTCACGCCTTCGGCGTCTCTTTGTTCAGCCCTTCCCGACTTTTTTTTTCCGGTACTATGGCTTCTGCTGACTCCTGCCATTTCAATCTGCTTTCACAAGCAGGGTTGCCTTTCAGCGTGATGACAGGTCTCCCCAGGTAAGAACGTTGGCTTTCCCTGCACCCTTGTCGCATTTACTGCCCAAGTCCTTGATTGCTTTGGGCTTCGTTGTCTTGTGCCAACTCGCCCGACTTGGATAGCCTCACATGCGCTTCGTGTTCCTCAAGTCGCAGGTTTGCTTCCGGCTTCCTCCAGACCTCATCTCGCGATGACGCCCTTGCCTTCTGCTAATGGTTGGCGCAATCCGCCTTCGGCGTCCATAAGGGTCTTTCACCCTTTAGTCAACGCCCATGCTGGGCGCACACAAAAAATCCCCGAGGCTTTCGTCTCGGGGATTTTTGATCAGAGTCAGTCAATTAGCCAATGACGACGACGTTGCTGGCCTGCAGACCCTTGGGGCCTTGTTCGACGGTGAACTCGACCTGCTGGCCTTCCTGCAGGTTCTTGAAACCATCGCCCTGAATGGCAGAGAAGTGGACAAAGACATCATCGCCGCCTTCGCGAGCGAGGAAGCCGTAGCCCTTGGTCCCATTGAACCATTTGACTGTACCGTTGATACGTTCCGACATTTTTGCCTCCTTATGGCAAATGAAATATATGGAGGGTACTCATTGGGTATTGCATCGGAGCCGCCAACGGCGTAAAACAAAGCGGCTCACGGACGATCCGTGAGCCAACCTGGTACTTCCAAAGCAAACTACTGGTATCCTACGCCCCACAGGATAACATGCAGGGGTGGATGTGTCAATACCCCATCGGGAACATACCCCATCGGGAAATCGCCTCTCATCGTTTCGACGATGCTTGATGCAAGCCTGCTCCCCCTACCCGTTCATATATCAAATGAAATCGCCAAAGCCGCTGTCTAGTGCTTCGCAGCCCTTTGGGAACGCGGCTTGAGCAATCCAAAATTTCATGATCGCCTTTACCCCAAGCCAAATAAGGTTTATATATCGGCCTTCTCAAACTAAGGACATTGACGTGTTCCCTCTTGCGGGACATAAAGTGCCAGATTGAATTGGGGATAGGATACTGCAACTTGATAGTTACAAAGGATCGGTTTAATGACCCGCCTGGCCCAGGCGTTATTCTCCTCTCCCATTGAGTAATTTGAACCGAGCAATTTGAATTTGAGAGGATCCACCACAATTAAAGCGAAGCGCTGGTTTTGGACATCGGCGCGGAAAGTATCAAGATAGTTTTGCTGGTCAGACATCGCCATTTCCATCAATTCCTCGCGCTCATAAGCAGGTATGAGGTCGATGCCTTCAAGCATGTGCATCGAGATCATGTGCCGCTGTGAAATGAACAGGATATCGCGCTTTTGTTGATTGGCAAAATCTACCCGTGCCTGCAGGTCGCTCAGTGCATTCGCCGCGCTGGCACGGTCATAGGATTTGAAACGGGCAGAAGTTTGGGCTGAAAACCAGACGGGAACAACCACGAGAAGCATCAGCAGGGACCAGGGTATTGAAACGGGATCAGCCTGCGGCTTCAACTGAGGCTTATACCTTCCGAAAAACAAAAACGACGAGACGATCAACAGCAAAACCATATAAGCATCCATGTTATGCAAATCGCCCCCTCCACCGATCTTGGCGCTGACGATCAACCCAACGATGAAGTAAGCCAGCAATCCAAGGAAAATAAATGAGAGCCTGACGGGATGCCAATCTGCCCAGCGCTGACGAAGTACGTGGATGATAATGAGCACCAATGGCAGTGAGACGAGCAGGATACCCGGCAAAACGCCATAAGCATAGGTCTCATTTGGCAGCAAGCGATACCAGAGAATATCTGACACCAGGCTTGTGAAAAATGTCGATGGATCCGGCACACCCGAAATCGAAATATAAATTTGCTGCACGAGCGCAGCCGTGGCCGTTCCCGCAACAATCCATATTACGGGCTGGAGCACATATTTCCAAAACTTTCCGCGCTCGTAGGGGGCTTCGAGCAAATACAACATAGCCGCAATGCTGGCAGGCACCGGGAACCAATTGATGCGGCTTAACCCACTCCACGCGGAAGCGATCAGGATCGCGGTCCATGTCAGAAGAGGCTGGCGGGTTCCATATCCCCACAAAACGATCAGAACCGCCAGAGCCAGTTGAAAATACAAGGGACCCTGGAACAAATAAAGATATGCCCAGCACCAAAAGACAAATTGATTTCTGCGTTTTGACAGAGGAAATCGCCTCACTAAAACCCAGGCTGTTGATCCCAGCAGGATATATCGAACTGCGATTTGCCAGAAACGATGAATCCACAACGGCGCGTCAAACCAGTAAGGCGGAATGAGCAGCATGTGCAAGCTGGGATTGATGATGGGTAATGCAAGCTGCCGGCCATACACTTCTTTTGAAACGAACAAGGAAGCCAGATAAAAGCGAGTTGTTTCCGACCAGCCTAATGCAAAAGGATAATTCGTGATCTCCGGCAGTTCCATCGCGAGACGATGGATGACAGCCTGCAACAACGCGGTAACCATCCACGCGCCTGCGAATGAGACCCGAACATGCCATATTGACAATCCCGCGGCGCCGAGCAGGGTTAGAGACCAAAAAACCAGCAGGCGCGCCCACAGCGCGCTATTCATCAATGCGCCTATCGGAGAAAAAGTGAACAGACTGTAGAAAACAAGCGCGATGGAAAGTAATGGAATGCCGACCCATTGAGGGATACCCCGACTCCAAACATCTACAGCAAACCGGGACCATAACCCTTGAGCTGCCTTTGAGAAACGGACTGCTACCCCGAGCAGTGCCAATACAGCCAGCACGCTCAGCGCGGTGAGCATCCCCATCCAGTTGAGGCTGGCTCTCAAGTCAACTCCCAAGCGTTCCGCAAGCCCAATCAAATCCCAAACCGCGAGCAGGGAAAGCGCTGCAGTGACCAGGAGAATACTCCTCAACAAAACGGGACGAGAGGGGTTTGAAAACATCTTTGGGTCGTTTATGATTTCAGTGGTTGGGAGACCACTACACGGACCGTTGCCGCGGCATCCTCTTCCATATTTCCGCTTATGAATTCGGGGCGTATGTA
>DATDRD010000261.1:0-1842 GCA_035291925.1 Anaerolineales bacterium | reverse complement strand
CCTGCCAGCGGACAGGTCCCCCATCAAAGGCAATGTATCTCATGGCATTGCATATGCCTTCACGACAGGCATGCTGCCATGGGCGAAAGAGTCCACGCGGATTCACATGATCGCGTACTTGCGCGGGATCGGATTCCACATTGGGATTTTCACTGCGATCGGCGCGGTGATCATCAGTCCATTTTGGGAATATTTGCCGCCCGTTCTTTCCTGGATCTTGTTCGGGGTGCTGACCCTCGGCGCGTTCCTGGGCACGGCAGGCGGGGTCATGCGAATTGTGGAGCACAACCTAAGAGGCTTGAGTCTACCCGATGACCATTTCGCCGTCTGGTTGACGACGCTCTTTATAACGGTAACAGGTTTGGCCGTCGTCAATGAAGCGTTCCTTATCCCAATGTACAGTGTCGCGGCGATGACGTTTGTATATGTTCCGCTGGGAAAGATCCGCCACTGTCTGTATTTCTTCTTCTCACGCACCTTCTTTGGGAAGTTCTTTGGGCGGCGCGCCGTGTTTCCACACGGCGTGGAAACACCGTGAAACCATAAAGTGAGGTTCTAATGACTGAAACCATTGAACTCGCTCTGAAAACACTCGAAGCGCAGTTGAACCAGCCGCTCGAGACCGCGCTGGAGGCCTGTGCGCGCTGTGGGATTTGCGCCGAGGCCTGCCATTACTATCGCGCCGAGCCGAAGGTGGAACACATCCCCGCGTATCGTGCGGAACAATTGCGCAGTGTCTATCGCCATGAGCATGATCTCCTGAGCAGGCTGTTCCCGATTTGGACGCGCGCCAGGAAACTTGATGAGCCAATGCTGGCGAATCTGGCAGAGATTGCGTTCAGTCAATGTACGTTGTGCAGGCGCTGCACAGTGAATTGCCCATTAGGCGTGGACACACCGTTGATGATGCGCGCCATTCGTGCGATGGCAACAGCATCAGGTACTGCACCTGAAATTTTGGTGATGCTCGCAGACGCGGCAATCGAAAAGGGTAAAGACCCATCCTTCTATAAGGATATGTTCCTTGAGCAGATCAAGGAGATGGAAGAGCAGCTGCGCGATGTCACAGGCGACCCGAACGCGACGATCCCCGTGGGGAAGCAGGGCGCGAAGATTCTGTATGTGCCGCTGGCCGGCGCACATACGATTCTGCCGCCCGCTGTCATATTCAACGCTGCAAAGGAAGATTGGACGCTTTCAATCTTCGAAGCCTCCAATTATGGTGTATTTCTGGCCGATGTGAACCGGGCCAGACAGGTTGCGAAACGCATTGTCGATGAAGCGAATCGCCTGGATGTGAAGGAAATCGTCATCGCCGAATGCGGGCATGCATACGCGTCCTATCGCTGGGACGTACCGAACTGGTTCGCGGGTCAGTTCGATTTCAAAGTCCGCTCATTGATCGAAGTGATGGCCGATTACATCGCCGAGGGCAAAATCAAAGTTGATCCAACTGCGATTCCAGAAGCTGTAACCTATCATGACTCGTGTAACCTTGCCCGCAACGGTGGACTGATCGAAGAGCCGCGTTTTGTTTTGAAGAATGTAGTCAGTGACTTCCATGAGATGACTCCCAACAAAGCCGAAGCGATCTGCTGTGGCGGCGGCGGTGGACTGGTTGCGCTGGCTGAATATGCCGAACGCCGGCTCACAGCGGGCAAGCCCAAAGCGGATCAAATCAAAAACACGGGTGCGCACGTGGTCGTTGCGGCCTGTGAGAACTGCCGCCTGCAAATTGGCGATCTGAATGAGCAATACAAGTTGAATATCAGGACAACTGCTCTCACGGATCTGGTCGTCCGGGCGATGAGACTTCCCAAACCATTGCCGGGCAATGAGACG
>DATDRD010000260.1:0-4008 GCA_035291925.1 Anaerolineales bacterium | reverse complement strand
ATGTGGCAACCAAGTTGTTCCTCGGCGAATACTGGACTGGCGCAACCGGCGATTTCCAAAACGTTCGTGCCCGTCTGTGGCAATTGGCGCACTATGGTTATTTTGGTCCCCCGTTGGATATGCAACAGGGCGCGGGCATGGTCAAGGAGAAAACGGAAGTTGTTGAAAAATTCTGGAGAAAACTTGAACAGCAGACTGAACAAATCCTGGCCAAGCATGCTCCTGAAGTACACGCAGTTGCCCAGGCATTGCTGGAAAGAAACGATTTGACCGGTAAGCAGTGCATTGAGATCATCCACGCAGCGGCTACCAGCAGTGAAGCTGTCGATAGTGAATTTTTGCTGAAAACTCTGGTGGAAGAGACCATTGTGAATGGAAAGAATGGGAAATCGGAAACCAAGCCCAAATCGAGACGCAAGACGATGTCCAGGGCGAAAGCAAAAGCCAAGTAATATCAAAAACTGGCTGGAGAGGAGAATCCCAGCCAGTTTTTTTTCTTGTAGGGCGGTTTTGTAACCCGCCAAAAACGTCAGGTTTCAAGCCTGACCTACTTCCATGACCAGAAGGCAAGATACCCTTCAGCCAGCAGGCGCGGCTCCAATTGACCCGACGCGGCGACGATGGCAATCCCCGGGTTATTATTGGAATCCAAAAAGGAGAGGACGAGATTGTTGTTATCCGGCGACCAGATGGTGGTGGATTGATGGTACTGATCGAAGTAGGGCAATATTGAGGCGAACTGGTCTGTCGGCCTGAAAGTGAACAGCACGCGGCTTTCACCGGATGTTACATCCAGCATGTTCAATTGCAGTAGCAAGACTTGTTGTTGTGCAGATGAGTCTGTTCCACCCTGTTGGGCGGTGTTCGTTACAAATGGCTTGAAGTATGCGAGCTCCTTGCTGTTCGGGGACCAGAAGAAAGCGAATACATCCTCATCTTGAAAGAAATCTTCAGTTGTCGCCAGGTCCATTACATGCAATGTTCCGACCGTGCCAGCGGTCAGCGCGCGATTTCCTGCGATGTAGGCGACCAACCCACTGTCGTGAGACCACGCAAAGGAGGCGCTGGCCTCAAAAGTCCCCAGGGCTTTTTCAATGGAACCATGTCCGTCTGTAAGAACGACTTCCTTTTCCTTCTTATCGTTCACGCGTGAGAGCAGGATATAGCTTCCATCCGGCGACCATGCCGGAGCCTGAAAAGTGGCGGGACTCGATTCCAGCCCGTCTTCGATGATCTGCGAGTCCACCTGCAAGAATGCCATGTGTTCCGCGGTAGTCGAATTCGTTCCGCCGGTGTGGATGACCATCGTGTTCCCATCAGGAGCCCAAGACCAATAGTAGGGCGAACCTGTATCAAGTATTGTTCGATCCCCACCCCGGGCCGGTACGCTTTGCAGAATCAATGATTGTCCCGATGCAGCTGTGCTCAGGAAACTCAAATTCTCATTATCAGGTGACCAGTATAAATAGAATGGATGCTCATTCCCGCTTGCATACACCTTGTCCGATCTTTCCGTATCCAAATCAGCCACGTACAAATCAGAGGAGGATTGGGCTGCCCCTTCGCCGCTAACCCCGACGAAAGCGAGCAGATTACTTTCAGGGGACCAGGTTGGGTATTGATAATAGCGAAACGCCCCTGATTGTCCTTCAGGGGTGACAGCGTCTTCAGTCAAAGCAGTCGGGTTTCCACCACTCTGATCCGTGACATAAATGTTCCAATCTGCCCCAATGTAGGCAATCAATCCGGACTTGCGTTCAAGGAAGGGCAGCAAAGGGCTTTGCGGCACCTGTATGCCCCTGGGCAGACAGGATGCCAATACGAGAGCGCCAAGTGTAAGAACAATTGATTTTTTCATGGTTGCGACCCCAATGTCTCTATCGCTGCCTCAAGAACCGGGTCTGCATCGGGCAGGATCTCATCCCAGCGCGCCTCAACCTGGATATCAGGCTGGACTCCGGTGTTTCCAATTTCATCTCCGTTCGGCAGAACAAAGGAGGTTGTCTCCACAAAGATGCGCGATCCATCGGGAAGATAATACGCAGAGGTTGTTTCAATCGAGCCGGGTGTGGTGGCGCCAAGGATGGTCGCTCTTTTGTGCATTTGCAGGCTCCCTGCAAGGATCTCAGGGAAGCCCTGTGTGTTCGGCCCCACCAGGATGACCAACGGTATTGACTGCGAGACGAATACATCCTGCCCCTTTACCTGGAGCAGTTGTCTGTCCTCCCGGTTATAAAACTCACCGATCGCGCCATCATAGAACATCGCGAACAATTCCTCGAATGGCCAGGCGCGCGAGGAACCCGCCACGCGCAGGTCAAGGACCAGCCCTTCGAGTGTTTTGTTGGTCGTAAAGGATTGAAGGTTCCTAGAAACATCGTCCATCAATCCGCTGTATCCAACCGGTGGGAAAAGCATGTAGGCATATTTTGTATCTGCAATCTCATAAGCTTCAAGTTTGCCCGTGCTTGTCAGCTTTGCCCGTCTCACTTCGACCGAACGCTCAGGATGACCCGGTGTTTGAACATTCAGTGTTACCGAACTCCCCGATGGCCCACGGATACGTTCGACTACATTCAGCCCTTCCGCCAAAAGGATGGGACTTCCGTCAATTTCCAAAATGCTGTCGTGGGCTTTCAGTCCGGCCTGTTCAGCAGGAGAGCCTTCGATAACACCAAGCAGAACAACGTGCGGTTCCGGCTCCTCGTTGAAACCGACAAACGCACCGATGCCTTCATAGCTGGAAAGATCTGCAATGTCAGTTTCGATGCGTTCCGGGCGCGACTGGTAAGTCAGACTTCCAATCGGGAGATCGGATTCCAGTTCCCCAAGCAGGTCAGTGAACTCTTCGTTCGTCAGCCCAGCATTGATGCGTGCCAGATATCGAGCGCGGATGGAATCCCAGTTTACATCTGCGCTCTCGAAGTAAATGTATTTATCCTGAAAGTGAGTCCACAGGGCTTCAAAGGTACGCTCTTGATGCTCCTGAGGCGTATACGCCGGACCGAAATCTCCTGTAACCGGACGCTCCTCCAAACCCACCAGCCCTGCACAGGCAGAGACCACAAAACTGAAGACCATGAATACGAACAGGGAAATTGTGACTTTTCTTTTCATATCACACACTCGCCTCTAAAGTAACAAACAAATTCTCAAAATGATATACCCCTT
Organism: Anaerolineales bacterium; assembly: GCA_035291925.1. GTDB lineage: Bacteria > Chloroflexota > Anaerolineae > Anaerolineales > Villigracilaceae > Defluviilinea. The sequence continues at coordinate 837 of DATDRD010000260.1, read as the reverse complement.
TATTATCCTGATAGATGGTTTTGGATGACGCGTCCTTACGAATCCCATGTGTCAACCTGAACTGCCGATTTGCCCCACATTTTACTCTTTTAATGAAATAAATCCCTTGGGTATTATGTTTTCTTAATGTTTTTTGGATTCAGCACCGAGATCAATTTCATCCCTCCTCCGGGCAGGGCTTGCGCGTCGTCATCCAACTCCACCCAGTAAAAACTGCGGTGTCCGGAATATGGATCGATGCGGATGACTGTCCCCTCGAACCAGCCCTCGCTCTTCCAGAATTTGGAATCGAGAAAAACCTGCACCCGGTCGCCGATTCTAATATCCTCTGCCATGTGACTCTATCTGCGGTGGTTTGACCAAAGTATCAAACCAGTCCCGGCGACGATCATGATGCCCCCAATGACCGCCCATTGAGGATCACCTGTCATGAAACTGCCGGGCAGGATGTTAATTCCCTGGAGAAAGAAAACACCACCTGCAAGGATGAGCATTACACCGAAGACATTGAGAGAAATTTTCATGGGAATTTTCTTTATTGGCCTGGAAATGTTCGATGATTATACTCTCCGGAAATATTCGGCGCGTCACTTTACTGCCCTGCATGCGCCCAGTGCGGTCCCCGGCGCTGATGTTAGTCAATAATCGCCGCCGTCCCACAGGGATGCTTCGCAAAGGACGGCGGCGTGAGCAGCCTGGTCTTCTTTTGTGATGAGCGAAGCGCAGTCGGAGCATCGGTGGTAAAATATAGAACACCCGTTCCCTTTTTTAGTTTGTCACTCTGAGGGCGCTTTATGCCCGACACTTGCATCTGCACGATTTGCCAAGCAAATCGAA
>DATDRD010000259.1:0-5239 GCA_035291925.1 Anaerolineales bacterium | reverse complement strand
CCCCGAGAGCTGTACTGTCCGTTCCCTGCAGCGCCTGGAGGATATGCGCTCTGGATTCCGGCCAGGCCTGCTTCAGCGTTTCTGAGGCGACCTTCCTCACCGTGGCATCTTCATCAGACAAACAGCCTGCGATGGAAGCATAGATCGAGCCATCCTTCAAAAGAGAGGCGACTCGAATCGCCTCCCTGCGGACAATTGGGGAGGGGTCACTTAGGGTATCCAGAACAAAGTCAATTCTGAATGGCAGCTGCTCTTTGGAAATTGCATTGGCTGCGATGTGACCCAGTGAATTAAGTGCAATGCGCCGACTGTTGGCATCTTCATCTTCGAGCAATTGTGAAAAGAGCAGCAGCGCGCGTCTGTGCTCTCCAAGAAAGAGCAGGACCACTGCGGCATGAGCACGAACTTCGATGCTCGAGTCTTTCAACAAACGCTCAAGAGTTTGGATCAGTTCGGGAGATGAAGCAACTCCGAGCTTGGGAAGCGAGGCGAGAGTTTGTTCACGGACAATATCGTCAGGATCGTCCAATCCAGGAATAATCTTACTCGTCGCAGCAGTTGCGCCGAGATCTCCCAATGCCTGAGTTGCCGCCGCGCGGACCGTCGCATCGTTATCGGACAATCGCTCGAGAAGATCGGGAATTGCAAGCACAGCGTTCATCCTCGCAAGCATTTCAGCGGCAAGACGACGAGTATTTGCTTTGGGATCCTGCAGGGCTTTTAGAACCACCTGCAATGCGGCAGGGTCGTGCTGATAACCGGAGAACGCTTCCGCTTCATCGCTGAAAACTTCAATCCGCCCGGCACGCAGCGCGCTGAGAAGCGCTTCACCATAAGCAGGCCTCATTCTTACCGTCATATATACGGTGATACACGCAACAACCGCGCCGATCAATAAGACAACTTTTGTGTCAGCCAGGATATCCTTGGTCAGGATAATCAACAAACCAGAGAGTATCACACCGATCTGAGCGGGAACACCATTGTTGAACGCCAGGACCTGACCGCGTCGCTCGGGCGGCACAACGTTAAATAGCGCATTCCAGGCGGTTCCTGCCAACCCGCCAAGGATGACGAGTTGTGAGAAACGAGCTCCCACTGCCCCCCAAAAATTGAAACTCACAAAGAAAAGGATAAATGCAACTACATAAGTTAGCGGCATGATCAAGACGCTGTTGACGATGCCCAGCCGCGTGTACAAACGATTTGCCAATAACAGTGAAACCATAAAAGTGACGGCAGTGGTGATGCTCGTGAACAGCCCCTTGAAACCTGCCAGGCCGGCTTCGTCGCCTGTAAACCGAACGGAGACGATCTCACTGAACGGAAAATCAACAGTAAAGAACAGCAGGGAATATAGAATGGAGGAATAGGCGATCAGCCTGAATAACGGCGAGGCGCGCACGAAATCATAACCAGTCCGAACATCATCCATCAGACTATATTTGGCACTCGCAACAGATTTAGTTTTGAAATATACTCCTGCAATCTCGCGGGTTAGGAACAATCCAGCGCCCAGCAATCCTGCATATAGAATGATCAGGTTATCTGTCCCGGCAAAATTTGCAAAAACACCTGTGAGCGAATTGCCCAGGACACTTCCAAGGATTCCCATGCTTGTGAAAAGCGGGAACAAGCGTTTGGCCTGCCGCGCATCACACACCTTGCTTGCCACCGTCCATAGCAGAGTCCCAAGGATCACGCTCATTCCATAAGCTGTAAGCCAGAGTATGGAGTAAAGAGGGATACCAAGAATAACGATCACAACCCATTCTGCGGCAAACAGAAAAACAGCCCCGAGCAAAAGGTATACAACAACGCTGGCATCTTGAAAACGACTTAAACTGGTGGCATAGGCAAGAGAGGCCAGGAACACCACTCCCCCCAGCCCCATATACATGTAAGGCAGCAAATCCACATCGAGACGCGCCAGGAACAACGCAAACGCGGCATTCTCGCCGATCCCTTGACCCGCCTGAAGACAAAGGAATAACGCGGCCATCAACATGACCATTCGTGTTTCGTCAGGGCGGATCTTCAGAAAGGCAACAGCTTTTTGTCTTAGCATTTAACGAATGGAAGTGTATCTTTATCCTGGAACAAACCTGATTCTAGCATACTCATAAGGGAATATAATCACGGACATGCGGACGTCCTACTTTCGCAAACAGATGTTCCTGCCTCAAGACCATGGCTCATGGGTGTTCATCCTCAGCCCATTGCTCATCGGTCTTTACGCGGGAGGCCGTTTCGATTTCGCATCGTTCAATCTGATCATGGCGGCGATGGCCGCGTTCCTGATCCGCCAGCCGGTCACCATTGCGGTCAAGGCATATTCCGGTCGCCGCGCCAAAGATGATTTGGCCGCCGCGTACTTCTGGGTTGCCGTGTACGGCATCATCCTGGTGCTCGCGTTGATCGCATTAGTATTTACAGGCTTTGGTTACATTCTATATCTTGCCATTCCTGGAATCCCAGTATTTGCATGGCACCTATGGCTCGTCAGCCGCCGCGAGGAAAGGAAACAAGCCGGAGTCGAGATCATCGCAACGGGAGTGTTATCCCTGGCCGCACCTGCCGCTTATTGGGTGGGTGTGGGTCGCTATGACCCGATCGGCTGGTGGTTGTGGCTGCTCACATGGTTACAAAGCGCGGCAAGCATCGTCCACGCATATCTAAGGCTGGAACAACGGAACCTGGCCAAAATCCCCGCGCGCAGCGAACTGTGGAAAATGGGATCCCGCGCCTTCGCGTACACAACATTCGATCTCGCTGTATCTCTCGCGCTTGGGCTTGCTTCCGTTTTGCCGCGCTTTATCTTTATCCCATACTTGGTACAATGGACTGAAACGACGTGGGGAATCTTCCATCCCGCAGCTGGATGGAAGCCCACGCGCATCGGCATCCGCCAACTGGTCGTCAGCACACTCTGGACAATTTTGTTTATCATCACATGGAGGCTGTAATGGACGAACTCAAATGGGAATTGCTCACCGAGGTACAGGGCCGCCTGGAAGCCGACCTGCTCAAGAGTTACTTCGAAGCCTATGGCATTGACGTGGAACTCTTTCAGGAATCTGTGGGACATCATATTTATCCTGTGACGGTCAATGGATTAGGGCGGGTGCAATTGTTTGTATCAAAAGAGCAGGCCGGTGAGGCCCGTAAGCTTTTGAACGAATACAATAATGCGGTGGAGTAAAAACTAGAAATGAATTTTGACCTGAATGAAGAACAAAAACTCTGGCAAAAGACCGTCCACGATTTCGTCGCGAAAGAAGTGCAGCCCAAAGCCCGTGAAGTGGATGTGACCGGCGAATTCAACTGGACTGCGACGCGCAAGATGGGTCCGCTTGGCATGCTTGGATTGAACATCCCGGAAGAGTATGGCGGCGCGGGCGTGGATGCCGTCAGCGCGGCGATCGCGATCGAAGAACTTGGCTGGGGCTGCGGCTCAACCGCGCTTGCCATTGCCGCCCACAACGGACTCGGCACCACGCCGATTGTTCTATTTGGAAGCGAAGAACTGAAGAAGAAATGGCTTCCACTCGTTGCAAGTGGAAAGAACAAACTTGCCGCGCTCGCCCTTACGGAGCCGGGTGCTGGTTCCGATTTACAGGGCGGCGTTGTGACCAAAGCCGTGAAAGATGGAAACGAATGGGTCATCAACGGCGCGAAGATGTGGTGCACCAATGCCTCCATCGCGGAATACATCATCACCCTCGTCCGCACCGATCCTGCGGGCGGTTCCCGCTCATTAAGCCAGATATTAGTCCCCACTGATATACCCGGGCTGGCGATCGGTCCCGCCGAAAAGAAAATGGGGCTTCATGGCTCCCCCACTCATGCAGTGACCTACGGAGATGTGCGCGTCCCATTGGAGAATTTGATCGGTGAAGAAGGCAAGGGGTTACAGCAAACTCTGTCCACGCTGGATGGCGGGCGAATTGGCATTGGTGCAATTTCAACCGGCCTGGCACAAGCCGCGTTCGAATCTGCGGTCAATTATGCGAGGGAACGCAGAGCCTTCGGGAAAGCCATCGCTGAGCAACAAGCCATCCAATGGATGCTGGCTGATGCCGGAACCGAGATTGAAGTAGCGCGCACAATGCTTTACAAAGCCGCGTGGCTGAGAGAACAAAAACGCCCTTATAACAAAGAAGCCGCCATGGCAAAGATGTTCGCCACCGAAATGGCGGAACGCGTGTGCAGAAACGCAATACAAATCCACGGTGGATACGGATATTCGAGCGAATATCCTGTTGAACGGATATATCGTGATGCCAGATTGATGACCATCGGAGAAGGAACAAGCGAGATCCAACGAATCGTGATCGCGCGGCATGTGCTGGCAATGGAATAAGGTGCAAAAAAGCGACTCTTGAGCCAGTCGCTTTTTTGATTCTCAAAAACCTGTTTATTTTACGAGCCAGTCGTCACAGCTTCAAACACCAGAACTGTATCGTTCTTGATGATCGTCAGCGTATCGCCTTCGACGTTGAAAGTGGCGGTATCCATTAATACCTGATGCATGGCATCCTCCTGCGCCATCGGCAGGTCGGGACAAGCGATCAGCGTGGAAACAATTGGGCCAAAAGTGATCTGGTCGCCTTCCACGCTGTAATCAGCGCCAAGCTGATTACAGCCGGTAGTGCCGGTCAGGATTTCATCTTCGCCAAATGTGAGAGTTGCGTCAGCATCAGGCACCGCAGGGGTCGGGGAATCGACGGGACCATAGGCAGTCAACCTCCAGGATTCAACAAGAGACCGGCCATTCTCTTTGGAAGCGCAAGCTGATATTGCCAGGCAAATTAACAATGGAACGAGCAAATACTTTTTCACAGTTTTTCTCCAAAAGGGGTTTCAGGCACAGAGGCTTAAGTTGACAGAAAAGTTCCTGCCAAGCTCGAGAATAAGAGAAAGCATTGCTCCAGCATTCCCCTCTTTTTTTTAAGGGCGATCCAGCGAGCCGACCTGTTTTTACTACTGAGTAATTGCGCGCAGTCGTAGATCAGTAATCGAAGGATGCCTCCCTACGGCCCAACGGTGATCAGATCCTTGATACGTTCGTACAGACCGGGACCAATGCCAGAAACATTGATGATTTCCTCGATGCTAACAAATGCACCGTTCTGTTGCCGGTATTCAATGATCTTCTGTGCCGTGGTAGGACCGATGCCAGGCAGCGTCTCGAGTTCGCTTTGCGAAGCAGTGTTGATGTCAATCAGTTCGGTGGTCG
>DATDRD010000258.1:0-9560 GCA_035291925.1 Anaerolineales bacterium | reverse complement strand
CCTCATTCTCGGTTATAATTTTTTTCATGGCAGATTGGGCAGGAAAAACGCTCGGCAAGATCCATATCGATGAATTGGTGGCCCGCGGGGGCATGGCGGAGGTGTATGTGGGCACCCACGAGTCTTTCGGGCGGGTGGCAGTGAAGATCTTAAGAGGCCTGCTCGAGCGAGATTCAGATCAACTTGCCCGCTTCAAGCGTGAATCAGAGGTCATTGCAGATCTGAAGCATCCCCATATCGTCCAAATGCTTGATTATGTTGTGGTGGATGAAACTCCCTGTCTTGTAATGGAATACATCTCAGGCCCGTCACTTGCCACATATCTCAAAATGTTGCGAGACCGGAAACAGCAATTACCGATTGGAATCATTGCAAATCTGCTCGCCGCCCTTGCCGGTGCATTGGACTATGCTCACAACAAAGGCATCGTCCATCGTGACATCAAACCGGCCAATGTACTCCTCCGGTCACCTTCTCAGGACATTCAAAATCAAAAAACACTCCCGCTGGATGTCCAACCGATCCTTACCGACTTTGGCCTGGTGCGCCTTCTGGATTCCACCATGCACACGACCGCCGGTTCGGTCGCAGGGACGCCCGCCTACATGAGCCCCGAGCAGGCACGCGGCGAAAAGGTGGACAAACGCACCGATATCTACTCCCTTGGCATCATGCTTTATGAGATGCTTTCTGGCTCTGTTCCCTTCCAGGCAGATACCACTTTCGGCCTGTTGATGCAGCACATCAACGAACACCCTGCGCCCGTAAAAGGCATTTCACAAGATCTGCAAGCCCTGCTTGACCGGGCGCTCGCAAAAGACCCGTCCCTCCGTTACCAAACCGCAGGCGAGCTCGCAAACGAGTTCATGGCGATATTCAACGGGCAGACCGTCTCGCCAGGCACACTCCACATCGCACAACTTGCACGAGAGGCTGCCCAGGCGGATCAGGCAAGCAGATCTCAACCCGGAGAACGCCGCCAAAACCGATGGATCAGAATGGCCATCGAATTCGTGGCAGTGATAGCCCTTGGATTCGTCATCGTTCGGTTAATCAGCCCGAACACATTCACAGCCGTGGATCCGAACATCCCTGTGGGCAGGATGCGTTTCTCGGACTTCAACGACGTCATGGACAGGGTATCGTTTTCTCTAACTGAAATCACTCCTCCCGAAAACGGAATGCATCTTGAGGCCTGGCTTATCAGCAATGATGGCACAACAGCCCATGATATTGGGCCCATCACATTCGATGCAAGTGAAAATGGCCAGCTGGTGTTCATAGATCCAAGAGCGCAAAATCTCCTGCAAGATTTTGATCAAATCCAGATCACCAAAGAACAGGATGGCGTTTCGATATCTGAACCAACCGGCGAGGTTGTTTATTCCTCGATCTTTCCACCCCAGACATTGGTCTATGTTCGCCAGGTATTGGTATCTTTTGATGGCGTTCCGGATGGTTCGGCTCTGATGCAAGGGCTTTATTACTACAGCGGCACCTATATCGATATCTCGATAAACGGCGACAAACAAGTTGATCCCGATATTCCTCTGGTGGAAGCCTATGAAAATGGCGATGAAGTTGCAGTCCGTAAGAGAACAGAAGAGGTGATCAACCTGATCGTCGGCGATCAGAGCAACCAATATCTGGATTATGATGACGATGGAACAATCGACAGTAATGATGGTGACGGGTATGGAAGCCTTCCGAACGGTGACCACCCAGGCTATATTCGGCAAACCACACTTAGCGTGAAAAACGCTGCGGACGCGGCAGATTCCACGCTCAACATCCGCGAGCAGAGCAAGAATATTCAAGTATGCACCGAGAATATGGATGGGTGGACGAAACAGCTACTTCCATTGGCCCTACAGCTTGTTGACATGCCGTTCGGTCCTGAGATGAAGCCGATCATTGATGAAATCTCAGCCTTGTCAACAGCTCTGGTCAAAGGCGTGGATCTTGATAAAAATGGTCTTGTTGAGGCAATCCCCGGCGAATGTGGGGCAGGTAAAGCATATGAATATGGCTGGTATCTGGCAGATTTCCCCATTTTTACTGGCCCAGATCGAGTTCCACCGACAAGCAACTAAACAGTCTCCCGTAAATTACGGGAGACTTTATTTTAGCGAGATGGTTAAGGCAAACTATTCTGTATTGTACTGAATGTGTTGCCAATAGCAGGTCCCATCAAGCGCATGACGGCAATAACCACAATAGGCAAGAGGCAGAGTCCGAATAATACGACTGTTGGAAGTAGATAAGAGGCTATCGCTTGCCCCCAGCCGAACTTATTGACTCCTTTAACCGCCATAACATTCAAAACTGCCACATAGAGGAGCAGCAAGATGCTTACCGGCCAAAGGCAAAGCCCGAGGATTGGAATCGCGGCGAAGATGGATAAGACGGAAGAAATCAACGTTGCGGGAGCCGAAATGGCGCCAAGTGCATAAGCAAGTTGACCATATGTGCCCATTCCTTTGAAGAGCCCTGCCACCCATTGAACTATTCCTGTGGTGATCATAAAGGCCAGTACCGCAAGGCCTGCCAGCACAGGGACCACACAGATTAGTGCAATCATTGATCCCCCCAACATATTCTGAAGCTCTGCGCTTTGACCTCCAAACCCTGAGAAGAGTGCCTGTATAATGATTGCAATAAGGAAATTTACCAATGCCGCAAGAAAGACCCACAAATACGCCTTGCCAGGGCTAGCCTCTGGTGAAGAAGCAATTTCCGCGTAGGTCTGCTCATTGGGTTTGGTGAGCGCCTTCATCCACACCTGAACAAAGGAGGTGGAACCACTGCTGGGAACCGGCGACATCGGGGTATTCATTTGATCATTCATAAGTTCCTCCGTAGAGAATAGATTTACTTGATTATTACACGAAAATCCAGCAAATACAATTACTTAAACCCCTGTGTGATACAAAAGTTATACATGCAGTACAAAGGGCCGCGTAAGTACCCAAACTGGAATTTGAAGTTTCGCCTGTTTTTGAATACAAAAGTCTAGTAAATAGCAAGACAAGCGGTAAAATAGCCCTCAATGGAAATTTCAGAGAAACTTCAGGGCATTCTTGCCACCCTTCCTGCCAAACCAGGCTGTTACCTGATGAAAAATGCCGGGGGAACGATTATTTATGTCGGCAAAGCTCTCAGCGTGAGGAACCGCGTCCGTTCCTATTTTCACTCGGATGCCGGCCACGATGCAAAGACTCGCCGGCTTGTACGCGAGATCGCTGACATCGAGTGGATCGTTGTCGGGTCCGAACTTGAAGCGCTCATCCTTGAGATGAATTTCATCAAAAAACATCGCCCTAAATACAACGTCCGCCTCAAGGACGACAAGCGCTATCCGTATATAAAAATCCACTGGGCTGACCCCTATCCCAAAGTCACCGTCACGCGGCAAATGGTTGAGGACGGCTCGCGTTATTTCGGACCTTACACCTCCGCATGGGCTGTATATCAGACGCTGGATGTGCTTCGCCGCATCTTCCCCTATTTGACCTGCGACCGTGTCATCACAGGCATGGATAAGCGGGCGTGTCTTTACTACGACATCAGGCTGTGCACCGCTCCCTGCATCGGCGCGGTCAATCAGGCGCAGTATCGCCAAACGATCTCCGACCTGATGGATTTCCTCAACGGGCATAGTGAAGAGATCGTGTCACGCCTGCACCGGGAAATGGAAAGGGCATCAGAGGAGATGCGGTTCGAGAAAGCTGCGGCAGTACGCGACCAGCTCAAAGCCATCCAATCCATTATCGAGAGACAAAAGATCGTCTTCGCGGCCGACTATCTGGATTCGGATGTGCTTGCCATGGCGCGCAGTAACGGTGAGGCCTGTGTACAGATTTTCTTCATCCGCGGCGGCAAGTTGATCGGACGGGAATACTTCATCCTTGAAGGGACGGAGGATGCGGCGGATTCCGAAGTGATGGAACAGTTCGTCATGCAGTTCTACACCGAGGCTGCGACCATTCCACAGCAAGTGATGCTGCCGCAGGAGATTGAAGAGGCCAAGATCATCAGTCAATGGTTGCGCTCCAGACGCGGCGGCGAGAAAGTAGAGTTCTTCGTCCCGAAGGAAGGACAGCCGCATGAGTTGGTACGGATGGCAACAGAGAATGCCACAGAGACCCTGCAAGCCTTGCGAGCGCAATGGCAGGCGGACACACATAAACAGGAGCAGGCACTGGCTGAATTACAACAGGCGTTGAATTTGCCCCAGCCGCCGAATCGAATCGAATGCTACGACGTTTCAAACATACAGGGAACAGCCATCGTCGGCGCGATGGTCGTCTTTACGCAAGGCGTGCCAGATAAAAAACTGTATCGCAAGTTCAATATTGAAAGCGTGGTCGGCGCACCGGACGATTTCGCCTCCATGGAGGAGATGTTAACGCGAAGATTTAAACGGTGGAAGGTCTCCGAGGATGCTTCGCTTAGCGGGAACCAGGTCCCGGGCTCCAAGCCTGATGCGTCGTTCTCCCTCCTGCCTGATCTCATCATCATCGATGGTGGCAAGGGCCAACTGGGACGCGCGGTCCAAGTCCTTGAAAAATACGATCTTCTCGACAAAATTCCGGTAGTAGGTCTCGCAAAACAACAGGAGGAGATTTTCCTTCCGCATAAGGCAGAGTCATTGATGTTAGCGCGTCATTCTCAAGGCTTATATTTGATCCAGCGGATCCGGGATGAGGCTCACCGCTACGGAATCACGGCGCATCGAAAGAAACGACAAAAGCTCGGTATGGCTTCACAACTGGACGCGATACCCGGCATTGGGCCTGCGCGGCGCAAGTCCCTCTTGAAACATTTCGGGTCTATGGATAAGATTAGGGAAGCTTCGATTGAAGAACTGATGGCCATCGTGCCCAAGACAGCAGCGCAATCGATTAAGGCGCATTTGGAATGAGACATGTTTGGATCGTTGACGATGATGAGGAAATGAGCCATGCGATCGGGCTGATGCTGAATTTGCTCGACTGTGATACGACCTCGTTCTTCAATGTCCGTTCAGCCGTGCAAAGGCTATTGACCGGCAAAATACCAGATCTGATCATTCTGGATATCAACCTGCCTGAAGTGTCAGGCCTCGATATGCTTGAATTCCTGCGCCGGCGCCCTGAATGGAAAAATCTCCCCATTGTCATCCTCTCCTCAGAGGCCGCGGACGTCGTAGTAGACAGGGCCTTCGAATTGGGGGCTGATTCCTATGTGATGAAACCCGTGACAATCGAAGAACTGGAAAAGGCAATGAGCGCGGCTCTTTCCAATCATGTGAAACTGTGAGTGAAATATGGCAGGCAAAATTACGAAAATCAAGAAGCAAATCAAGCCGAATGCAAATCGTGAGACCAGGCGCCTGAGAATGCTGCAAATCCTGTTTGTTGTGTTCTGCATTATCCTGATCCTCTCGATGGTGCTTTCCCTGGCGATCAATACATAGATTCCAAGCTCAACCGGTATAATCCACGCCGCGCGGCGGAAGGAAGCCGCGCTTTATTCCGGATTGCGTCATTGCGAGTGGCGCCGTGTCACCACGAAGCAATCCCTTATTCAATACGGAGATGGCTTCGTCGCTCACCTGCACTCCCTGGCACTGCCCGCCAGGGCAGGTGTGCATGCAGGCCGTCTCGCCCCGGCGGGCTCCCGGCCCGAACGGGGTGCAAGTGTCGCTCCTCGCAATGACAGAGGAAATGATATGCTCGACAAACTAAAAGGCATCGAGGAACGCTACGAACAACTTGGAAATGCATTGCTCGAAGTGGGCAATGACTATCAGCGCGCTGCGGAGATCAATAAGGAACGCGTCGATCTCGAACTGATCGTCGAGAAGGCACGCGAATACCGTCAGGCCGTGAAAAGCCTTGAGGAAGCCAGGGCAATTTCCGCGTCAGAGAAAGAAACGGAACTGGTCGCACTGGCTGAATCTGACATCACTGAGCTTGAGCCGAAGATCGAAGTCCTCGAAAAGGAGATCAAAGGCATGCTCGTTCCGAAAGACCCGCGCGATGAGAGGAACGTCATCGTGGAAATCCGCGCGGGCACAGGTGGCGACGAAGCCGCGATCTTCGCTGCGGACCTGTTCCGTATGTATTCGCGTTACGCAGATATGCAAAGATGGAAGTCTGAAATTCTTTCCGAGAACTCAATTGGCGTGGGTGGTTATAAGGAAGTGATCTTTGAAATTCGCGGCAAGGGCGCCTACTCGAAGCTCAAGTATGAATCGGGTGTGCACCGCGTGCAACGCGTTCCCGCCACCGAAGCACAGGGACGCATTCACACATCTACCGCCACTGTCGCTGTGCTGGCCGAGGTTGATGAAGTGGAAATCGAAATTCCGGATGGCGATATCGAAATCGAAGTGTATCGCTCATCGGGCGCGGGCGGGCAGAATGTGCAAAAGAACTCAACAGCCGTGCGCCTCACTCACAAGCCAACGGGCATGGTCGTCACCTGTCAGGATGAACGTTCGCAACTGCAAAATAAATTGCGCGCCCTCAGCATCTTGCGCGCACGCCTCTTCGAACTGGAAGAAGCAAAGCGCCGCTCCGAACTCGACGCAGATCGGCGCTCACAGGTGGGAACAGGAGAACGCTCCGAAAAGATCCGCACGTACAATTACCCACAAAACCGCGTTACTGATCATCGCATCGGCCTGTCGAATTACAACCTTCCCGCAGTTATGGATGGTGGAATAGATGAATTTATGGAAGAGCTCTCAACCCGCGAGGAAGCAGATCGTCTCGCCGCAAGCGGCTTCGATGATGAATGACTCGCGCCGAGCGCAGGGGCAATAGCCCCGTAGACGAGGCGTAGGATGACGACCCCGCTTCTTTCGGACATCACCACCCGTCTTGCTACGATCAGCGATACTCCCGCTTTAGTTGCTTCCGTATTAATTGCACACATCCTGAAAAAGCCGCGCACCTGGGTAATGGCTCACCCCGAACTGACTCCTACGGCTGAACAACAAAAACAACTTGACAAGTTGCTCGCGCGCCTGGAGCGCGGCGAGGCCTTTCCGTATGTTCTTGGACACTGGGAATTCTTCGGCATGGATTTTGATGTAACACCCGATGTCCTGATCCCCCGGCCTGAAACGGAATTGCTTGTCGAAAAAGCAATCGCCTGGTTACGGGATTCTTCCGTCAGAAGAACGGTTGCTGATGTGGGCACAGGTTCAGGCGTCATTGCAATTTCAATTGCAATGTACATTCCAGATGTGCATATACTCGCAACCGATTTGGCCCACAAGTCACTTGTAGTGGCGCGAAAAAATGCCGTCAAGTTTGATGTTACTAACCGAATAGATTTTGTGCAATGCGATTTGCTTCCGCGCCACATTGACCCACTCCCCACCGAACATCATTTCGATTTGATCTGCGCCAACCTGCCCTATATTCCCACTGAAACGCTGCGAAGCCTACCTATCTACGGACGCGAACCAACACTAGCCCTCGATGGCGGAACAGACGGGATGGAAACCATTCGCCGCCTGCTGAATATCGCTCCCGAGTGGCTCGCACCCAACGGAATGATCCTGCTCGAAATCGAAGCGACACGGGGTGTACAGGCGCTCAACATCGCCTGCGATATGTTTTCTGAAGCAACCATTCATTTGCATCAGGACATGGCCGGGCAGGACAGACTATTGGAAATCATGCTGTAGCCATACATGCAGACAGATATCCTTCCAGCAGGTTCATCTGACGCAATCCCGCGTGCACTCGAAATTTTGCGCGCAGGCGGGTTGGTTGCCTTTCCCACTGATACTGTTTATGGAGTTGGTTCCCTCGCATTCGACAGGAAAGCAGTCGAATCCATTTACACGGCGAAAGATCGCCCAATTGAAAAAGCGATCCCTGTTTTGATCGGCGATACGGATGATCTGGATAAAATCGCGATGGATATTCCCAACATGGCCCTGAAACTCGCCTCACACTTCTGGCCGGGACCATTGACCATCCTCGTCCCCAAACAGCCTGGACTCCCCGAAGCTGTCTCTGCCACCTCCACCGTCGGCGTCCGCGTGCCGGACCATGAAGTTGCACGTGCTCTCCTGCGCGCCGCTGGACCCATGGCCGTGACCTCCGCAAACATTTCAGGCCAGGCAAACCCCACCACTGCCGAAGAAGTGTTCACTCAACTGAATGGGCGGATTGGGTTGATTATCGATGGCGGGAAAACACCTGGAGGGGTTCCCTCAACACTGGTGGATTGCAGCGGGGAGAATATCCGGATTTTGCGGGAGGGACCCATCGCGGAAGAAGAGCTGTTATCCGTCCTTTAGCCGGGTATCCGCAGGGTGGAATTTCATTGCTGTGCCTGGAATTTGACCTTTAAACTCTTATTTTTCTTTCAGGTTACCTTCAGGTTCCCTTAAAGTGCCTGACTATAATAAAGGTTGCATTCTCCTTTCAAACCGCCGACGGCTCGGGCAAGCCAAAGGCGGTTTGGGTTTTAAGTGGGGCAAGTATCAAGTACACAGGAAAACAGGTACACAAGCTAGACAAGATAAGATCTGTGAACCTATTTACTCAAGAAAGCGGCCACGTCGGCTGGACATCGATATCCAAACCGGACACGTGACCTAGAGCAAACCTGTAATATCCCGCCGCGGCAATCATCGCGGCGTTATCTGTGCACAGAGAAAACGCGGGGATATGGACTTTGAATTCCTTCTGTGATTGAAAAGCCTGGCGAAGCACGCGGTTCGCAGAGACACCGCCAGCGACAAGGATCTCTTTAGCGCCGTAGTCACGCGCGGCCTGCATGGTTTTTTTGAATAGAACGTCTACTACCGCGGACTGAAATGACGCAGCCAAGTCTTCAACGGGAAGCGTATTACCTTTCTTTTTCAAATCATTGACCTCATACAAAACTGCGGTTTTAACTCCACTAAAGGAAAAGTCATATATCCCTTCAAGCCTGGCGCGCGGGAATTTGAAACGCCTCGGGTCACCGCTTTCGGCTGCTCGCTGGATCGACGGGCCGCCGGGATATGCGAGTCCCAACAGCCGCGCAACCTTGTCGAAGGCCTCACCAGCCGCATCGTCCAGGGTCGAACCGAGACGTTCATAGGTCAAATGATCGGTCATGAGATTCAGTTCGGTGTGTCCACCGGAGACGAGCAACGCCATCAAAGGAAATTGCGGTTCAGGCGGAATCGATTCACCTGAATTGTAGATCCATGATGAATAAATGTGTCCCTCCAGATGATTCACCCCAACCAGGGGCAATCCCATCCCGAGCGCGAGACCCTTTGCCATATTCATGCCAACGACTAGCGACCCTGCAAGCCCGGGACCGCGCGTGACCGCAATCGCGTCGATATGCTTCAACGAGAGATTCGAT
This sequence comes from Anaerolineales bacterium, assembly GCA_035291925.1. Taxonomy (GTDB): domain Bacteria; phylum Chloroflexota; class Anaerolineae; order Anaerolineales; family Villigracilaceae; genus Defluviilinea. Next base: position 191 of record DATDRD010000258.1, on the reverse strand, counting down.
TGAACAAGGGTTTGCTCAACAACTGGCGTGATGCTCAACACGTGTTGACGTGAAGCCACCTCCGGGAATACACCGCCATAGCGCGCATGGATATCCATTTGTGACGCGACTGTGGAGGCGAGGAGCGCGCGTCCGTTTTCGAGAACCGCACAGGCTGTTTCATCACACGACGTTTCGATGGCCAGGATTCG
>DATDRD010000257.1:0-9934 GCA_035291925.1 Anaerolineales bacterium | reverse complement strand
CGATTATTCCGCCTATAAAAAGGCGGACGTTGTTATTCTCGGGGTAAGCCCCGATGATGCTACTTCACATGCCAGGTTCAGGAGGAAATTCCAGCTGCCGTTTCCGTTATTGGCGGATGAAGGACACAAGGTGTGCGATCTATATGGGGTGTGGGGACCGAAAAAAGCTTTTGGCAAGGAATACGAAGGCGTGATTCGTACAACTTTCCTGATCGATGAAAACGGAAACATCGTAAACGTGTTTGAGAATGTGCGCCCATCAGAGCACAGCGCGGAGGTGCTTTCAGCGTTGAGTGCCGCTGCTTAATGGGTGCCAGGCTGGCCCTGAGTCTGCTGAATGGGCTACACCTCGCGCGAAACGGTTTTTCCTCCGTTGAAATTCGTGACAAATAGACGAAAGTTTGGTAAATTTGGACGGTTGTGGATTGGGGCAAACCCCGCTTGATTTTGTCTGAGGAGAGAGAAGGCATGCGACATTTTCTGATTGTGGGAATTTTGGTGGTTGTGGCAGCGATACTTACCTATGTGGGTCTGGATTCGGCTAATCTGATGCCAGTAGCGGCTAGCGCACAGGCAGTGCCAATTGATGAGATGTGGAATCTGGAATTGATTTTCATGTCTTTCTTTTTTGCGCTGATTGTGGTCCCGCTCGCTTATAGTCTCATCGTATTCCGACGCAAAAAAGGCGACACATCAGACGCTGAGCACATGGAGGGCAACACCAAATTAGAGATCGCGTGGACGGTGCTCCCGTTGTTTATTGTGATAGCCTTTGCGTATGTGGGCGCCGTGAATTTGGCCGAAACCCGCCGTGTGGATCCTGATGCAATAATAGTGAAAGTGACGGGTATTCAGTGGTCGTGGAAGTTTGAGTATCCGCCTTATGGGGTCGTATCAGATGAACTGCATCTCCCGGTGGACAAGCAGGTCCTTTTGCAGATGACATCAACGGATGTGATCCATTCGTTCTGGGTGCCCGAATTCCGCGTCAAGCAGGATCTCGTGCCCGGTCGCATCACTGAATTGCGCATCACCCCGACACTTGAGGGTGATTACAAGGTTCGGTGTGCGGAACTATGCGGAACATCCCACGCCTTTATGGAAAAACCCGTTGTGATCTCTTCGCAAGGTGACTTTGACGAGTGGATGGCAGAGCAAGTTAAGCTTGCTGAGCAGGCCGCAGCGACTCCTGGGGGGCGCGGCCAGGCTTTGGTGGCTGCCAATGGATGCGCGGCCTGTCACTCAATCAACGGTGCGCAGGGGATTGGCCCAACGTGGTCTGGTTTGTTCGGACATGAAGTTCTGCTGACCGACGGCACCCCTGTGAGCGCGGACGAAGCTTACATAGCCGAATCGATCAAGGCGCCCCAGGCAAAGACTGTAGCTGGTTTTGAAGGCCAGCTCATGCCATCTTATGGTTTCACAGATGAACAGATCGCTGACATCGTCGCGTACATCAAAACGCTGAGATAGCGGGCGGAGGATTATTATGAGAAAAACGAATTATGTTGGAAGAGGGCTTCTACTCCTGGTTATCGCCGGGGTGGCAGGGTATGGAATTGGTCTGGGGATCGATCTGCTGATCTCGAATACCTTAAACTTTTCCGGTTCCGTGCCTTCTGCATTTGCCCTCCTGTTGGCTGTAACGGCCTTCTTTTTTGGGTTGTACGGGTATCGTGGAATTACACGTGGCTTAACGTGGCAAATACTGGGTACAGTGCTTGGCGCCTTGTTTGTCACCGGGGTTCGAGCGTTGATGGGCAGTTCGAAGATATTTGGAGCCTTCTTGTTTAGCGAGCCAGCCTGGGTATTTGGAGCTTTGGTGGGTGTCATATCCTTTCTCTTTGGCGTTGGCGTGGTGGACGATTGGATGAAATGGGCGCGCGGTATCGACACCCCTGAACATCATGAAGATGAACCGGGGTGGGAAAAATATTTCTATGTATCGCTCGATCATAAGGTTATCGGTATTCAGTACACAGTCACTGCACTGGTGTTGATCGCAGTGGGCGGTTTGTTCGCGTTGATCTTCCGCACAGAACTTGCGGCTTCTCAACTGCAGTTCTTAACGACAACATTCAGATTGTTCAATCAAACAGGCCCGCAACTCTACAACACACTCATGTCTCTGCACGGCATCATCATGATCATTTCCATCCTGCTGGGTATCTCTGGCATTATGAACTACGTTGTGCCCATGATCATTGGCGCGCAGGACATGGCTTTCCCTCGTCTGAATGCCTTTGCGTACTGGTTGGCTGTCCCTGCCTCGGTGCTTATGCTTATGAGCCTTATCCTGGGCGGGTTTGATACGGGCTGGACGGGTTATCCGCCTCTTTCCTCCCGCGCCCCACTGGGTATGCAGATGTTCTTCCTCGGTGTTTTCACAGCCGGATGGTCATCCATCCTCGGTTCATTGAATGTCATTGCAACTGTTGTCCGCATGCGTGCCAAAGGCATGAGCGCCATGCGCTTACCCATCTTTGTATGGGCATCTATTTCCACATCCATTATTGCCCTCACGGCTACACAGTTGATCGGTCTTTCATTCCAGTTGGTGATGTTCCAGCGCCTGTTTGGCATGGGTTTCTTCGATGCAGCGAAAGGCGGAAATCCTGTCTTATTCCAGCATCTCTTCTGGTTCTATTCGCATCCGGCAGTTTATGTGTTCGTGCTGCCCGGCCTGGGTGTGATCTCTGAACTGCTGCCGGTGTTTGTTCGCAAACCCCTATTCGGGTACCGCTGGATTGCCATGTCTTCACTCGCTATCGCGCTGGTTGGGTTCACCGTCTGGGCGCATCATATGTTTACATCTGGCATGAATGAATACCTGCGGGTTCCGTTCATGTACAGCACGTTGCTCGTAGCCGTGCCGACCGGCGTTAAGTTCTTCTCATGGGTCGCCACTCTCTGGCAAGGGAAGATTCAAACTCCTACGCCGATGCTTTTCGTGCTGGGTGCAATCATTGTGTTTCTCTTGGGCGGTCTTACTGGCCCCCCGAATGCCGCCATTTCCCTCGACCTTCACCTGCACGACACGTATTTCATCGTTGGCCACTTCCACGATACGATCTTCGGTGGCTTTGTATTTCCGTTTTTTGCTGCGATCTATTACTGGTATCCCAAAGCCACCGGTCGCCGCATGAGCGAATTCTGGGGCAAAGTCCATTTCTGGATGATGACACCTTCGTTTCTTGTACTGACGTTGGGCATGATGCGGGTCGGTTTGCTTGGCATGCGACGTCGTATTGTGGATTATGATCCCGCGCTTGGCCTGGATTTCAGCCATTTCGTGATGACCATTGCGGCTTTCCTGATTGGCCTCTCTGTCCTAATTTTCTTCATCAATTTCTTCCGCAGCCTGAAGCATGGAGAACCAGCGACTGGCAATATTTGGAATTCCCGATCACCCGAGTGGCAGGTTCCTTCGCCCATGCCTGTACACAACTATGCGGTTCCGTTTGAGGTCGTCGGAGAGCCATATGATTACGGTCTGCCCGGCTCAAAATATGTTGAATTTGCCTCTGCTGATAAGGTCTCACACTCACATTCCTAGGGTAGGAAGCTTTCAATGACACATACACAAGAGAAATCCTCTATGTTAGGTCAGGGCGTGTTTATCTTCGTCTACCTGGCTGTATTGACCGGACTCGAGTTCTTCGTAGCGATTTCCTTTGGTTCAGTTCCATTGCTTGTTGTAGTGGCTCTCATCAAAGCCGCGATGGTCGTGTATTATTACATGCACATCTACAAGCTCAATCTCGAGCAGGAAGGCGATGAGCATTCCTACGAATACAAATCAGGCACGAATCGCCTGGGCCTGTGGTTGTTCCTCGTATCAGATTCATTCGTCTTTGGCGGCCTGATGGTAATGAGAATCAATCTGCTTGGGCTCACTCGTCCAGATTTGAACCAGCTTCTCGGTCTGGCCGTGACCTCCATACTCCTCATCTCATCGTTCTTTATGAATCGCGGCGAAACACTGATGCACAACGGAGATCGCAGAGGTTTTCTTCTGAATACAGCCATAACGTTTGTACTGGGATTGGGCTTTTTGCTCGGTGTGGTTCTGCTGGAGTGGCGTCTTGCCATCCACGAGGGCCTGACGCCTGATAGTGGCCCTGCCGGTGCAGCCTTCTTTATGATGACGGGCATGCACGCCTTCCATGTATTTACTGGCTTGATCCTCCTTGCCGTTATCATGGCAAACGGCAGGCGCGGCTTATACGATGAGAAAAACTACCCGGTCGAGGCCGCCGCGGTTTACTGGCACTTCGTGGATGTAGTATGGATTTTCTTCTACCCGGCCTTGTATTTGATAGGTACATTAGCATAACTTTTTGGATTCTGGTATAAATGAATAGTGGAAGCGATTATCGGGGCGGCCAGCTGGTCGCCCCGATTTTCGGGTGTATGATTTTGAATACGAGACAGTTCAGGAAGAACCATGGATAGAAGAATACTTTCGGTAGGTTTGTTTTCGCTTCTCTTGCTGGGCGCGGTGGCGGCTGGCGCGTTCCTTTTTTCGAAGCCCGAGGGCTTTCGCGGGACCACGTACGCAGAGCCATATCCGCAGGCCCCGGAGATTCAATTAACCCGCGATAACGGGACCAGCTTTCGGCTGAGTGAGATGCGGGGACATGTCGTGCTGCTCTTCTTTGGATATACCTCCTGTCCGGATGTCTGTCCTACAACGATGGCGGAACTCAAACAGGCTTTGGAGAAACTTGACGAAGCGGATGCAAAACAGGTCCAGGTTTTATTCGTTACTGTTGATCCTGAGCGCGATACGCCCGAACGTGTGCAGGAATACGTCGGTCGCTTCAACCCGGATTTCATCGGCTTAAGTGGAACGGAGACCGAACTGGCGGAAGTATGGAACGGCTACGGTGTGTTCCGCGAGATCGTGGAACGGACTTCTGCAGCTGGCTATCTTGTCAACCATACTGCCCGCGTGACGTTGATCGACCAGGAAGGAAACCTCCGCCTTTCTTATGCCTTTGATACACCTGTGGATAATATCGTTCACGATCTGAAGTTGCTGCTCAAATAAAAGAGTTTAAATGCCCCCTGTTAGAATTGTTGCGAAACGCATCCTGATTTCTCTCCTGGCTGGTCTGTTGCTCGGCGCCGCCATCGGCGAAATTCCTTTTATCTTCCTGCGCGAAACGGCGCGCCCTCCACAGGAGATTGTTCTTACCATCCCGGCCGGCACGGCGGAGCAGGTTTCGCGTGGTGAACAACCGCCATCCATCCCGCAGAACATGATCTTCGTGGTTGGCGATACGCTTGTGGTTGAGAACGAAGATACTGTTGACCACAAACTTGGGCCGTTATGGATTCCTGCAAATTCATCCGCCCGGTTATCGCTTGATCAGGAGCAAAGCCTCTCGTTCGAGTGCACGTTCCAACCCGGCAGTTATTTTGGTCTCGATGTGCATGAACCGCTCACCTTTTCCACACGCATATACGGCATTTTATTTGCGGGACTTCCAATGGGCATTTTGATCGCACTATATAGCCTCGTAATTCCCGTAAAGAAAAAAGAAAATGCCGCTGCTTAAAATGTTTCATCGTAAGTGGCTGTTCACCACTTTGCTTGTGTTTTTGGGCACGGCTTTATGTATTCGTCTCGGCATCTGGCAGCTGGACAGGCTCGACGGCCGCCGCGCATTCAACGCGCAGTTCGAATCCATGCGGGCGCTGCCTGCTTTGGATTTGAATCAGGAAGGGCCTGATTCCGTTGCCGAAATGGAATGGCGGTCGGTAGTGGTTACTGGGGAATATGACTTTGAGAATCAGATCGCGTTGCGGAACCAGTATTACGGTGACCAATACGGATACCATTTATGGACTCCGCTGCTTTTCGATGGGACGGCTGTCCTCGTTGACCGCGGCTGGATTCCCGCTGACGGCAATTCCATGCCATTCGATTGGCGTAAGTATGATGAAGCAGGCGTTGTGAGTGTCTCAGGGCAGATACGGCTTGGGCAAGCCAAACCAGTCCTGGGTGGGGTCGCTGACACATTGCCTGAAAACAGCGCCCGGCTTGAAATCTGGAATAACGGCGATGTGGCGCGTATCGCCAGTCAACTGCCTTATCCCATTTTGCCCGTGTATATCCAGGTCGCGGCCGACCCATCGGATGATGAACCGCCGATCCCGTTCCAGCCTGAGATCGAGCTGACGGAAGGTCCGCATTTTGGATATGCCTTGCAATGGTTCACCTTTGCGTCGATCTTGTTCATTGGTTATCCGTTCTATTTGCGAAAACAGGAAACAGGATGAAATATTCGCTTAAGTCATCATTCGCGCGTCTTGTCTTGATGTTGTTATTTGCGGTACTGGCATTGACCATTGCCGGCCGCGTTGTGAAAATCACCGGTGCGTGGGCATATTGCATTGGCTGGCCTGTATGCGTTCCAAGTGCGCCGTTGGGTTGGCTGAAGCTGGCGCACGTCTCGCTGGTCGGTGTTGCATCCATTTTGATGTTGATGGTTCTCCGCAATGCCTGGAGAGAGCAACGCGAGCAGCGTGTATTGCTCCCTTTGACGACCATTCTCGGTGTGATGTTCTTTGGTCAGGCAATGGTCGGCGCGGTCCTGGTGACGCAATCGTATCCGGCTCATCTTGTATTTTTGCATAACATTACGACGCTCGCCTTATGGGTTTCACTTCTGCTCCTTGCCTACGCATCGGGCGTGCTTGCTATTGACAATGTGAAAACAGAGAGTGTCAACAAGCGGCAACGTGCACGGGATTTCTTTGCATTATCCAAGCCATTGATCGTGGGATTGCTGTTGATCACCACCTATGGCGGACTTGTGATCGGTGCAAAGGAATGGCCTTCATTCCCTCTCACGTTCTGGACTTTGATCGGCGGCGCGTTGGCGGCAGGCGGCTCGAGCGCATTGAATCAGTACATTGACCGCGAACTCGATAGGCATATGCAGCGCACCGCGAAACGCCCTCTGGCTGATAGCCGCCTGGCAGACGCGGAGGGGCTGTCGTTTGGACTTGGGCTCTCGCTGATCAGCTACTACGTCCTTGCGTGCTTTGTAAATGGGCTTGCGGCGTTACTTTCTCTCGCAGGAATTATTTACTATGTGGTCGTATACAGTCTCTGGCTTAAAAAGGCCACCGTGCAGAATATTGTCATCGGAGGCGGGGCTGGAGCCATTCCTCCCATGGTTGGCTACGCAGCCGCAACAGGTCATCTCGATTGGACGGCATGGATCCTGTTTGCAATCATCTTCCTGTGGACACCTCCACACTTTTGGGCGCTGGCAATTGTCCGTATCAAGGATTACGAAAAGGCGGGGGTTCCGATGCTGCCGGTTGTGCGCGGAGAGACAGAGACGCGAAAACAAATTCTCATCTACACAGTTGAATTGGTGCTGGTCACGCTATTGCTTCCAGTCCTCAACCTGGCAGGGAATGTCTATCTCGTTTCTGCGCTTGTCTTTGGCGGCGCGTTGCTCTACGCCGCATGGGCAGTCTGGAAGCAGGGAGGCAATAAGGTCGCATGGCGCATGTACAGGTGGTCGAGTACGTATCTGGTGCTTATCTTTCTGGCGATCATGATTGATGCGGTGCTGTGATGGGACTCTTGTATTTTAGGTGCTGAGGGTATCCAGCCAGCACCAGCATGATCAAATAGGGAACGGTGTATTGAAGAAAAGGGGTTGCATTGCTTATCAGAAACAGAAGAGAGATCGCGATCGGTAACATGATTGCGATGGATGTTTTTAGCCCTCCGCTGCGCATGCTTGACCGTATCAATTCATAAATCGGGATCAGTAATAACGCAAGATCATGAAAATGAAGGTGTGGAACGGCAAACAAAGCCAGGGTTACGGTCAACCGGATATGCCCATCTTTTAGAATTCGGTTCTTAGCCCAAAGAATACATAAGCTAAAGATGGCAATCGCGTACACGATCCAGCCTAGCAGCCGGATCGGGCCTGCCTCCAGCCAGGGTGAGGCTCGCGTGAGCAGGCCGATCAAGTTGTACATGGTATTTTCTTTCAATCCATACCATTCCCCGCCTGCGCTGATGAGAAGGATATCGATAAATTCTCGTGTACCTTCAAGGCCAAGAATCGAAAGGCTAAAGACAGCCAGTAACCCCGCGCCAAGCACGAACCCCCAGAAAACCTTGCGATGGCTGAACAGCATAGGGAGGGCCAGGATCAGAGCAATGTGCGGTCGAATGGTGGTCAAACTCAAGCCAAGTCCAGCGACAGTCTCTTTGCCTGAAAACAGTCCATACATCCAGATGGATGCACCAAGGAAAAGAAAGGCGGTATCCTGTCCGTTCATCAGGCTGAAGAATAATGGCAGGAAGAGAAAACTCCCAATTCCGGCAAGCTGGGTCATGCGGGAGTCAACACCTGCATCTTTCAGTAACCGGCTTAGAAGCATAATACCGGTGATATATAAGGCGATTAAAAGGAATATCCACCTGTAAAAAGAGCCAACATAATCCGCACCTGCGATGGCGTGCAGGATGGGTATGAGAAAAGGAAGGTGGTTATAGAGCAACACCTGTCCCGGAACAAGTGAGAAACCGACTTGTTCTTCTTGAATAACCTGTTGAGATAAAGGGTCATAGACATGAGCCGCGCCCTGGTTTTGCGCCACTCTTCCGGCGCTGTAAAAGGCGATGAAGTCAGAACCAGTACGCTCAACGGGGTCATTGATAAAACGTACCCAGAGTGCCAAATATGAAATAAGAAGTGATGAAATACCGGCAATGAAAAAGATTCGGAGCGGGCTTGGTGATTTCATGGTTTGAACTGAACCCATTTTACCTGACCACTCTCAATTGTATGATCTGCAGCTCCATGACAGATAAATGACCATGTTACAATCTTCAATACCACTGCTTTGGAGAAAAGGCGCATGAAACCAATCCGTCGCAACGAATGGGCTGACCTGATTTTGATATTAGCCCTATTTCTTGGCGCCTTCATGCGCTTCAACCCAACTCTCCTTGCAGGCTTCGCCATCAACGATGGGGGCATGTTCGCCGTGATGGTGGATGACCTGAAAGCCAACCACTATCTTTTGCCCGAATTTACGACGTACAACCATTTGAATATCCCTTATGCTTATCCACCGCTCGGGTTTTATTTGGGCGGGATCGCTGCAGACCTGTTTGGGTTGAGCGCAGCTCAAGTTGTACGCTGGGTGCCTGCATTCTTTGCATCACTCGCCGTTCCGGCCTTTTATCTGCTGGCATTGCGATTGCTGAAAAACAAATACTACGCTGCCATTTCAACGCTATTCTTCGCGCTCATGCCGCGTGCGCTTTCCTGGTTTGTGATGGGCGGCGGTCTTACGCGCAGCCCTGGACAGTTCTTTATGTTGCTCACGTTGGCAACCGTGATACGGCTTTACGAGGAGAATCGTCGCACCGATATTTTCTGGGCCGGGCTATTCGGCGGGCTGGCCGTGATGAGTCATCCTGAAGCCGCGGTTCATACATTTGTCTCCGCAATCTTCCTGTGGATCATGCTTTCCCGTTCACGAACTGCTTTTATCAATTCGGTTGGAGTTGGCGTACTCGTCCTCCTTGTGGCCTCGCCATGGTGGGCAACGGTGATCCATTATCATGGAGCCGGGCCATTCCTGATGGGCGCAGCTACGGGGCAAAAGGCGCTTGCTATTTTCCATCTCCTCTTTTTTGTTTTTACCGAAGAACCATATGCAACTGTCATCGCAATCCTTGGATTAATCGGGATCGCGCAGCGCCTCATTCGCAGGGATTATCTGCTCCCGTTATGGATGGTGATCCCGTTCATTGTGGAAGGGCGCAGCGCGGCCGGGCCAGCAGCGATTCCGCTGGCGATGCTCGCTGCCATTGGGCTGGTGGACGTTGTATTCGCCGCGTTTCAGCCGTCGGCTGGGAATGATGCGCAGCACTCCGATC
>DATDRD010000256.1:0-3966 GCA_035291925.1 Anaerolineales bacterium | reverse complement strand
AAATCAACGACCTTCGGTCACAGTCGCTCGTTCTCCCAGCGTGCTACAAACCGCAAGTTCAAACCGAACCTGCAAAAGACGCTCGTGATGGAGAAGGGTCGTCCGGTGCACAAGGTGTTGTGCACCAAGTGCATCAAGACTTTGACCAAATCTGCCGTGTAAGGATCGGGCTCTTCGAAAACAAAGGTCACGACATTGCGTCGTGATTTTTGTTTTAACATTTCTCTGTCATTGCTTCGTCGGCTAACGCCTCCTCGCAATGACATCTCTCAATGTCTTTATGCCTGCCATTGTTCCCTGCGGATGTTTGAAGATCGCAGAGGCCGCGACAAATGCAGTTGCTCCTGCAGACTTCATTTTGGGCACGGTTTTGTCATTGATCCCGCCATCCACTTCGAGCCATGCGGATGATCCCAACGCGTCCAACCGTTTGCGGACATCCGCCACTCTTGCAAAAGAGTCGGGAATGAATTTTCCACCGGAATAACCCGGGTTCACGCTCATCACCAGGACCAGATCTGCGAGGTGGAGAACCGGCTCCAGCGACCCGACAGGTGTACCTGGATTCAACACCACACCTGCTCTGCATCCCAGGGATTTGATGTCTTGCAGAGTCTGATGCAAATGTGGACAAGTCTCCACGTGCACGGTCAACCCGCTCGCGCCTGCTTCTGCAAACGCTTCGAGATGCCGCTCCGGTTTTTCGACCATCAAATGCACATCGAGGGGGAGTTTCGTCACGCGTTTACACGCCTCGACAATAAACGGCCCCATCGTGATGTTCGGGACGAAATGCCCATCCATCACATCCACATGGATCCAATCCGCACCGGCAGATTCGCACACGGCGATCTCTTCACCGAGGCGTGTAAAATCCGCAGAGAGGATGGAGGCGGCGATTACGTATACATTCATTAGCGGGGGTTGTACCGGAAAAAGATATAGATCCAGAATGGGATCAAGCCGCCCACTGCGATGATCGCCATGAGACCCAGGCCAACGGAAGTCCAGTCAATATCAGGGATAGAAAAGTCCGGGGATGAGAATACGGATTCAGGACGCCTTGCCGGAGGCCTCGGAGGAGCCGCGCTGGGCGGTTCAGGTTGCTGATACGTGGAGGAGGCTTCAGGGGTCAAGCTGAGGGAGGGCGTGGAAGGTGTATCGCGTTGAGTCCCAAAACGGAGCAGGACGCGTCCCAGTTGATCCGCAGTGCGATAACGGGCGGCGGGTTCCTTCGACAGCACTTTCAGGACGATCTGCTCGAGTGCAGATGGAATATCAGGGACGTACTCGCTGGGGGGAATGGGCGCCATTTCAAGATGCAGGCGCGCAAGTTCCTCGCTTGTGGGGGCCGTAAAAGGCAATGCGCCTGTGAGCACCTCATAAAGGACAACGCCAAGAGAATAGACGTCCGATGCCGGAGAGGGTGGTTCACCTACGGCTTGTTCAGGAGAGAAGTATTGCGGTGACCCCCAGACGACATCCGCGCGTTCATCGGGCAGGATCGTGGAGAGGGCGCGCGCGATGCCAAAATCCGTGACTTTGAGGCGGCCATCGGGTGAGACGATCATGTTGTGCGGTTTGATATCGCAGTGGACGAGTCCCGCGCGGTGGGCATAACCGATCCCTGCGCAGGCCTGAACGATCAGCGGAATGGCTTCTTCCACAGAATAGCGCCCGCGTTGACGAAGCAGGGTCTTCAGGTCTTTACCGGGAATATGCTCCATGACGATGAATAGTTGCCCGTGATCGAAGCCAAAATCGTGGACCGTGACGATATTCGGATGTGAAAGGTTGGCCGCGGCGCGCGCTTCCTGTCGAAATCGCTGCTGGAAAGCAGTGTCATTCGAATAATTTTCATGTAAGACCTTGATTGCAACGGAACGCTCGAGCATGAGGTCGCGGGCGCGAAACACATCAGACATCCCGCCTGCGCCGAGTCGCTCAAGCAACTGGTAACGATTGTTGAGTAACATGCCCTCATTCATAGTGCTAAAAAGATTATATCACCGCCGCCCCCCGCCCAGCCTCCCCCAAACACGAGATGAAAAATTCCTCCTGTCAACTGAAAATTTTTATCGTCGTGTTTGGAGGGAGGTGCCCGTCGGAGGCAGGGGCGGAGGGGGTCAGGTATAATCCCTCACATGCGCAGCGCGATCATCGTCTACAACCCCGCCGCGGGCCGTTATTCCGTGAGGCCATTCGTCAAGTCCGCCGTGCGTGAGCTGGAAGCCGCCGGATGGAAGGTGGACGCGGCAGAAACCCAAAGCGGCGCGCACACCGTCGAGCTGGCCAAGCAGGCCGCGGTTGAGAAAAAAGATGCGGTGTTCGCAATCGGCGGGGATGGAACGATCGGCAATGTCGTCAATGGATTGGTCGGTTCCAATACTGCGCTCGGCGTCCTGCCGGCCGGTACAGCAAACGTCTGGGGTATCGAACTGGGATTACAGCCGTTCGCATGGACGCGTCCGTGGGCCTTGCGAAAGAACGCCTCCATTCTGGCAAATGCCCCCTGCTATGCCGTGGATGTGGGCGTATGCAATCAAGTCTCATTTATGATGTGGGCAGGCATTGGGCTGGACGCATTGACCATCCAATCGCTTGAGCCGCGCATCCGGCTTGAAAAATTTTTCGCCATGCCCGAATACACTGCCAGGACGATATGGAATGCCGCGCAGTGGAGCGGCATCCGTCTGCGATTATGGGCAGACGACCAGGAAGTGGAGGGTCATTACCTTCTCGCGGTGGCGACGAATATCCGGCATTATATGGGGGGTCTATCGAACCTTTCGCCCGATGCGTATCTTGATGATGGATTATTGGACATGTGGTTATTGAGTGGAAGCAACCTCGGCGATGTGCTGCGTCATGCCTATGATCTGTGGCGTGGCAATCACGTAAGATCAGACGCGGCGCGCTGCATCACTTTCCACAGCTTGCGCGTGGAGGCTGACTCTCCATTCTGGATCCAGAGCGACGGCGAGCCGCGCGGCTCCACGCAAAAAGCCGAGATTGAGATCCGGACCCGCGCATTGAAAATGCTTATGCCTCCGCGCGGAATGAACTTATTGAAAAATACATCCTTACCTTAAGGGAATTAAATGGACCCTCGCCAACTTCTTAACAGATGGGTGATCCTCGGCGCGCTCGCTGTCGCAGGATTATTGATCCTCATCACTGCCACCTCCATCGGGTTGATGTCAGCGCCTCGATCTTCCGAAGTTGGGTTTGCTCCCGCTGATGTCACTGTGATCGCCGCCCCGACTTCCACCTCCGGCGCGCCGCCGACGCCCACCATTGATCCCTTCGCCTCGCCAACTTCCCCATCGGGTATTGCGATCGGCAACTATGTGCAGATCACAGGCACCCAGGGCGAAGGATTACGCATCCGTTCCGAGCCTGGATTGAACGGCAGCCCCGAGTTTCTCGGCTTCGACTCGGAAGTCTTTCTCGTACAGGATGGGCCGCGCGAAGTGGACGGATACGTGTGGTGGTATCTCGTCGCGCCCTATGACGAGACGCGCGTAGGCTGGGCCGCCGCGGATTTCCTGAGTTATGTTCCTGCGCCTTGACCCACCTCACCCCTGACCCCTCTCCTGCAAGGAGAGGGGAGAGAGTTGAACATGAACGAAAAACCGACCGGCATTACCGCAAATAAAAAGACCAGGGAATTCACGATCACATGGAGCGACAGTCACACGAGCGTCTACCCGTTTGAGTTGTTGCGCGCGGCCTGCCCGTGCGCCTCCTGCCGCGGCGGACATGAGAACATGAGGTCCGAACCCGATGCGGATGTGTTCCATATCAAGCTGGGTGACACACCGTCCACGCGAATTAGCAATGTCGTTGCAGTGGGATCGTATGCCCTCACCATCGTCTGGGAGGATGGACATGATTATGGAATCTACAACTGGCATTATCTGCGCGCGCTGTGTCCGTGTGAGGAAGATCGCGCGAAGTATGGGA
>DATDRD010000255.1:0-3756 GCA_035291925.1 Anaerolineales bacterium | reverse complement strand
CCTTCTGCTCATTCAAACGGAATTGCGAAAAGGCCGCCACGAAAAAAATCGCGGTGGAAATGATGAAGCCATTCGTGAACGCTACTTCCCACGTCGAATAGCGCAGGCCGATTGGCAAAACGACCGTTGCAATCAGGGCAGCATACACCAGCCAACGCCAGCGCGGAGATAATCTGTCCACAGCCATGCCAGCCAGCGGTAAGCCAATCAACCAGTGACCGCCGGGGCCGAGGGTCCAGCCGATACCAAAGACCAGCGCGATTTGGATCGGGAAAAACAAAGCGTTCCTCGTATTTGCCGAGAAACGCCGCAAAATCTCAGTATCGAAAACACCCAGGATTAGATAGGCCACCCCGAATGCAATCCCCACAAACAAGCGGGACATGGAAAACTGTACGTCATCCCGTGAGGCCGCCAGGAAGGTGACGAGATACCCGATGACCACCACGAATAAGAACAGGGATTTCTCCTGCTGTTCCTGTTTCAAGGATAGGGTCGAACGGGTTTCCATTTCAAGATCCGGGCGCGGCTGGTTGCTAATTATATTGTAGCACTTTCTAAAAACAAAAGCCCCAAGGGTTTCAAAAACCTTTGGGGCTTTTCAGCGGGGAGGGAGGGATTCGAACCCTCGGTGGACACGAGGCCCACAACGGTTTTCGAGACCGTCCCATTCAACCACTCTGGCACCTCCCCAGGAAGTGTCACGTGTCAGGATTTTAGGTGTCACGTGAATCGAATAGCGGCGAGATTATAACCTAGATTTCTTCGCTCGAATGCAGGTCAGGATAATATACATCGCGCATATTTTGTTCTTTTAATTTTTCCATAAGCGCGGAAGCCGGCATTTCTTCGCCGTGCACGAGGAACACCTTCTTCACCGTTTCTTTCACGTTTACGGCATATTGGGTCAGCAGATCCTGCCCGGCGTGACCGGAGAGACCACCGATCGTCGCAATCTCAGCCTTGACCGTGTAAGGCTCGCCAAAGATCTTAATATGCTTCTCACGATCCGCAAGACGGCGGCCCAGCGTATGAGGAGCCTGCCAGGAGACGATGCAGACTGTATTCCTGGGATCCTCGATATTGTTGCGCAGGTGATGCAGGATGCGCCCCATTTCAGCCATGCCCGAAGCAGAGATGATGATCATCGGATCCCGGCGCAGATTCAAAGCCTTCGATTCTTCAACGGACTGGACGTAGGTGAGCATCTTGAAGTCGAGGGCAGGATGACGGGCCTCCTCGACAAATTGTCTCGTCTCGGCATCGAAGCATTCCGGATGCCGCCTGAACACGCTCGAAGCATTGACCGCGAGCGGGCTATCCACAAAGACAGGGACATGGGGCACATCGTTTTCGAACATCATGATATTCAGGTTATAAACCAGTTCCTGTGTTCGCCCAACCGCAAACGCGGGGATGATGACCTTGCCGCCGCGCTTGATCGTTCGTACAACGACGTCATGAAGTTCCTCGAACGCCCTGGCCGGGTCGCGATGCGGCTTATCTCCATAGGTGGATTCCATCAACAGGTAATCCACGTTTTCAGGCAAGACAGGATCGCGGATCAACGGAAGGTTATACCGTCCAATATCCCCGGAGAACCAGAACCTGATCTTTCGTCCCTGCTCTTCGATTTCAAGTGCAATTGCCGCAGAACCAAGAATATGACCCGCTTCAATAAAGCGTGCAACGACACCAGGCACAGGCTCAAAGGGTTCGTCATAATCGACAAACTGGAATAGCTGCGCGGCATGTTGTGCATCTGCTTCAGTGTACAGTGGCTCAATGGATACCTCGCCGCGCGTCCGACGCTTCTTGTTCACAAATGCCGCGTCAGACTCCTGAATACGACCCGAATCCGCGAGCATGATCGCTGCCAGGTCAACGGTCGCGCGCGTCGCGTAGATCGGGCCATCGTATCCACTCTTCACAAGGTTTGGCAGGTTGCCCGCGTGGTCAATGTGCGCGTGAGAGAGGATCACCGCATCCACTTTGCGCGGGTCGTAGGCAAAGTTCAAGTTTCGGATATAAGTCTCGCCCCGTCGCCCCTGATACAGGCCACAGTCCAGCAGGAGGCGGTACCCATTGATCTCCAGCAAATGCTGACTCCCCGTCACGGTATGCGCCGCGCCGTGAAAATTGATCCGCAATTCAGCCTCCTAAAAGACCGTGAATCTGCGCGCCGTAGTGGCTAAACCGCCACGGTGAATCAGCCATGATCGACTCAAGTTCACCAATGCTTTTTGGTGGTTTCTCGGCAAGAATATTCAGATAAACCCTTGGAAGGATGATATCTGACTCGACGCCCATTTCCCGCGCGAGGCGTTTGCGCCAGGTCTTGAGTTTATCCAGGCGTTTGAGTGCCGCATCGTTCGGGCGTCTGGCTTGCTCCCACTTCACAAGCGGCGCATCAGCCCCGCGCTTTGTCGCCGCCAATAATTCCCTGCCCCATAAATCGATTTGCTTCGGACTCAGGCCAATACCCGCAAGGTCAACATCCTTTTCGGGCTGGCTGCGGGCAATCTCAAGCAGCATCGTATCGCCGATCACCTTGAATGGCGGACGATTCATCTTCTCAGCGATCTGGTCACGGGACGCACACAACTCACTCAATATGGTCAGCTCGCGCGCCGATACATCCTTGCGCGCAGCAAAACGTTTCCATGATGAACCATTCAGTTTCCCCCTCGTCACTTCTCCTTCACAGGCGCGGACAAAATCCTCCCGTGCAAGGTCCAGGCGTTCTTTCTCCTGCAACTCGGCTTCCAGCAAGTCACGCAGATCAAACAGATAATGCGTATCCAAACGCGCGTAGTCAATTTGGGCAATCGTCAATGGCCTTTCGGCCCAATCCGCTTTTTGATGACGTTTATCCATTCTGACCTGGAATTTCTCTGCCAGTAGATTATCAAGCCCCACGTATTGAAATCCGAGCACGCGCGCGGCGTGCATGGTATCGAACAAACTGGAAAATTTAAAGCCAAAGTCACGCCTCAGGCAAATAAGGTCATATTCTGCGGCATGAAATATTTTTTCGATCCTCGGGTTGTTGAAAATCGGAGCAAGCGGACCGTGATCTTCGAACGCAAGCGGATCAACCACGTAGTCTTTTTTCGGCGTCGAGAACTGCATCAAACACACCTGTTCACGATACGCATGCAAACTGTTTGACTCCGTGTCCACCGCGATACGGGATTGTGCGGATAAATCCGCGACCATTTGATTGAATGTGTGTGGCTTATCCACCCATACAGGCGGAGGGAGTGATCTAGGAGTCATTGAGTGTCATTATATCCCACCTCCAGATGGACGGTCACTGAGGGAAATGATGGTGACCTGCAAGAATCTTTTCCATCACCAGCCCGTCTTCGCCATCGCTGTAATACTTCTTCCAGATATTCATCGACCGGTAGCCCGCCTTCTTGTATAGAGAGATCGCGCCATCGTTGGAGATGCGCACCGTCAGTTTTACACGCGGCAGCTTGACCTGTTCTTCGCAAGCACGTAAAAGCTCACGACCAATGCCGCGTCGCTGATTGCCCGGATCGACGCCAATCGTGGCGATCCAGGCCGCCCCCTGCGAAGGACGCGGATCGCCTGCGATGAATCCGATCATTGCACCGTTATCCACCGCCTTCAAACGGATCACATCAGGCCATGTCAACACAGCGATAAGGTCCAGCAAGGGCCAGGCATCCTTGTCGAAACAGGCACGTTCAAGACGGCGTAACGCTCCAAGATCACGGATACTCGCAG
>DATDRD010000254.1:0-3606 GCA_035291925.1 Anaerolineales bacterium | reverse complement strand
TCTCGTTTTCAGCCAGGCGAAAGCCTATAAAGTCAAACATATTACGAAGAATCCAAAGGTCGCGTTGCACTTCAACACAGATGAGACTGGCGAAGAGCATGTCATCGTCTTTGTTGGTAATGCTTCCATAGATGCCAACTGTTCTCCGGCGCACAAAGTCCCTGCGTACTTCAAAAAATATGAATCCGGTATTGCTGACTTGAATATGACCCCCGAAGAGTTCAGCCAGGAGTATTCAACTGCGATCCGAATAAAGCCCACAGAAGTACGCGGATGGGAGTAGAATTGTGTCCCAGCAAAGGAGGCGTAAATGAAAGACAGGATTCGCACACTTCACCCTGAAAAGAAACAAGGGGTAAGTATCAGCAGGGAAAAATATGAAATCATTCGCAAGGCGATCTTATCCACTTTACGCGCCCAGAAGGAAATCACATTTATGAATTTGTCGCGCGCGGTGGAGAAGGAAGTAGATGGAAATTTCGAAGGGTCGGTCACCTGGTACGTGACCACGGTCAAACTGGACATGGAAGCGCGCGGCGAGATCAAGCGCGTGCCGAAGTCCAGACCTCAACTCGTAAAACTTGCCAAATAAACTTTATCCGAAACAGCTAATAACGTCCCGCAGGTTTCCGTCAGACGCCGGAATTTCCTCGAAAAAACCTGCGGGACGGTCGTTTTGTTTTGGGGATATCAATTGCGTTGGAAGCATTCCATATATCATTCAACAGGAGGTAGAAAATGCAAATCATCCATGTCCATGTGAATGTCAAACCTGAATTTGTGGAGGCTTTCAAACAGGCGGCCATTGAAAATGCCAGGGACAGTGTGAAGGAAGCAGGCATCGCGCGTTTCGATGTGATCCAGCAAGCAGATGACCCAACCAAGTTCATCCTTGTTGAGGTCTTTAAGACAATGGAAGCCAAAGGAAAAACCCCTTGCCAAACTTGATAATCTGATGTATCATCATTGTAGATACAGGAGACTTGATATGAAAACAACCGTCCAGAAATGGGGTAACAGTTATGCCGTGCGAATACCTAAGGCCTTTATCAAGGAAGTTGGGCTCGATTACCGCACAGATGTTGAACTGTCCCTGGAAGACGGGAAACTTATTATCCAACCGATCAAAGAGAAAGTGATTACTCTTGATGAATTGCTGGATCGTGTCACCTCCAAAAATCTGCATACTGCTGTAGAGACGGGCGATTCAGTTGGCAATGAGACGTGGTAAGATGACTTATGTTCCAGATCGCGGCAATGTAGTGTGGATCACTTTCACTCCGCAGGCAGGACACGAACAGGCGGGTAGGCGTCCGGCTGTTGTTCTAAGTCCAAAAGCCTATAATGGGAAAGTCGGTTTGGCCCTCTTATGCCCGATTACAACACAAGTGAAGGGCTATCCATTCGAGGTTACGATTCCTGATGGTTTGCCTGTCAGCGGTGTAATTCTTTCTGATCAAGTAAAGAGTCTGGATTGGAGAGCGCGTCACACAGAGAAAGCCTGCCATTTACCTGAAGAAGTAATGACAAGAGTTTTACAAAGAGTAAGGGCATTAATTGAATAAAGCGTACCCAATAATAAAAACCAACAGGCCCGCCTCTCATTGAGACGGGCTTCTCCTTTGCTGAGCGCTGTCATCGATGACTTCTTCAACTCTTTGCCCCGTCCATCACCACAACCCACTACTTGATAACCCCTAATTTTTTTCCCGCTTCGCCGATGACATCCATGGCGCGTTCGATTTCGCTTGGGTCATGCGCGGCGGTGACAGTGGCGCGCAGGCGGGCAAGTCCTTCGGGCACCGCGGGCGAAGCAACGGGTAATACAAACACATCATTGTGTTGCGCTTCACGCGTCATGGCGAAAGCCGTGTCATCTTCACCGCACAACACAGGGACAATCGCGGTTTCGGTTAACATGGTATCAAAACCCATGCTCTTGAGTCCGCCGATGAATTGTCTCGTGTTGGCATTGAGCCGTTCGATGCGCCAGGGTTCATCGAGAATGACTTTGAATGCTTCATTCGCGGCGGCGGCTTGCGCGGGCGGCAACGCGGCGGAAAAAATGTAGGCGCGGCTGGCATGGCTCAGATAGGTAATGATCTCCTTGCTTGCGGCAACATATCCACCGACAGAAGGAATGGTCTTGCTCAACGTGCCCATTTTGATATCGATCACATCGCCAAGACCGAAATGCTCTTCAATGCCAGTGCCTTTTTCGCCAAGCACGCCAATGGAATGCGCTTCATCGATCATCAGCCACGCTTTATATTTCTTCGTCAACTCCAGCACCTTCGGCAGATCAATGATGTCGCCATCCATGCTGAACACTGAGTCGGCAATCACCATTTTAGTAACATCAGCAGGCGCGTTCTTCAGCAAACCTTCAAGATGCTCCATATCGTTGTGCCTGAAACGGCGGAACTCCGCGCCAGACATCAAGCACCCATCCACAATCGAAGCATGGTTCAACTTATCTGAAAATATGTAATCGCCGCGGCCCATCAACGATGAGACGACAGTCAGGTTGGTAACGTATCCTGACGAATAAGTAACCGCGGCTTCAGCGTGCTTAAAATTCGCAATGGTCTCTTCGAGTTCCTTATGGAGCGTCAACGTGCCAGCCAGCATGCGGACGCCATTCGTGCCAGTGCCGAATTTATCCACGGCCTTCTTCGCGGCTTCGTTGATGCGCGGATGCCCCACCAAACCAAGATAACTGTAAGACGCGTACATGCCCATCTCGCGGCCGTGTACCATAACCTTCGCCCCTCCCAGGATCTCTTCCACAGGCTGGTTGAAATAATACAGGTCGTTCGCTTTTAGCCCTGCAACGCGGTCGGTAAACGCCTTGACGCGGCGGGTTAGGGAATCGTCTGTGTTGTGAAAATCCATGCAGGGGCCTCCGAAAAAGAATGACGCAAGTGTAGCCGAGTGAGACAGGATTGTCCAGCAACTATAAACTCACAGGCTTTCCTGCACGCGCGGACTCAAGCAACGAAGAAATCACTGCGACATTCGCGCGGGAATCGTCCAGCGAGATACGTGGGGCATGCCCGAGCATGATCGCATCAGCCATGTCCTCCACCTCGCCGATGTACAATTCCTGCCCTTTGACCTTGATCGTCTCGGTCTTATCACCGCGCGTGATAAAAATCTTTTCATCCACACCTGGCTTAAAGGGATTGGGAATATTCAATGTGCCTTCGCTTCCGATAACTTCCATAAATGCATGGAATGGAATCACAAAACTACAGTCGAATTGCGCGTGGATGTGATTCGCAAATCGCATCTGCCCGACGAAGGTCTCATCGATTCCTGTCAGACCCGTCACCTGCCAGCCAAAAACTTCAAGCGGATTCTCCCCTGTGATGGTACGCGCGTAGCTGATGGGATAGCACCCTATATCCCAGATACTCCCGCCCCCCATCGCGGGGTCAAGGCGCACGTCTCCTTCGCGGGCGAGGACGAAACTAAAGGAACCGCGGATCAATTTCAAGGTCCCGAGTGAACCGTTCCTGATCAAGTCCTGCACTTTGAGCGTTTGTGGATGATGCCGGTACATGAAGGCCTCGGCAACGACGCGTCCATGCTTGCGCGCGGCTT
>DATDRD010000253.1:0-2714 GCA_035291925.1 Anaerolineales bacterium | reverse complement strand
ATCAATACAAACCGTGAGCGATAGGTCGCAGCGATGGGACCGCGGCGGACGGTATACGAACCTTGTGCAGCGGCATCCAGGATCGAGTCGACGATGTCATCGCCGAGCAAGTTGATCTCATCGATGTAAAGGAGGTTGCGGTCCGCCTGATCGAGCTGCCGCTCAACGCGCGCCTGGAAGATGTGGTCGGCGGGATTGATGAGCACGCCGCAGCCCACGAACGAATGCGCGTGCGGCGTGGGATCCTGGCGCAGGCCGACCGCAATCTCCTTTACATCGATGAGATCAATTTGCTCGGCGATGACATTGTCGACTCGATCCTGGATGCCGCTGCACAGGGTTCGTATACCGTCCGCCGCGGCCCCATCGCTGCGACCTATCGCTCACGGTTTGTATTGATCGGCTCGATGAATCCTGAAGAGGGGCGCCTCCGCCCGCAGATCCTGGACCGGTTCGGCCTGCGCGTCATTGTGCGCGGGCTGGAGGCTCCAGCCGAAAGACTGGAGGCCTATCGAAGAGTGCAGGCTTATCTGGCGAATCCGCGTCAGATGATCGGTCAATTTTCGGCTGAGATGGAAGCGGCCGCGTCCGAGATCCGCAACGCGCGTGAGCAGGTCAAGAAAGTCGTCATTCCCGATCAGATCGCCAATCCCGCCATCGAATTGGTGCAGAGGATGGGAATCGATTCCCTGCGGGCCGAGATCAGCTGGTTTGAATCGGCGCGCGCCTATGCGGCCGCGGATGACCGTGACGAAGTCAATCCTGACGATTTGAAAATCGTTGCTCCGATGGCGTTGAGATTGCGCCGCTCGCAGTTCATGAATGAATACTTCAAAGGACAGGTGGGAGAAGAAAAAGAATTGAGTTCGTTGTTGACGGGCTTTGGAGGAAAGCCTGAATCGAAAAAGCTCGCAAAGCGAGCATCCAGGAAAAAATGAGCGGCCCCGAGATTTCAAACCCTGCCTACCGCATTGAAACGAAGCGACTGGTTGTGCGCTGCTATAACCCATCTGATGTGCAGATGCTTGCCGAATCAGTCAGCGAAAATATCGAGCACCTAAAACCGTGGATGCCCTGGGCACATGCTGAACCGGAACCCATCGAAGAAAAAGAAAAACGATTAAGAAGATTTCGTGGTATGTTCGATCTCGGTCAGGACTATATTTACGGCATATTTGATCCTGAGGAAACACGCCTGCTCGGAGGCACTGGGTTGCACACACGTCTTGGCGAGAACGAGCTGGAGATTGGTTATTGGATCCATAAAGACTTTATCAATCACGGCCTGGTGACCGAGTCAACTGCCGCACTTATCAAAGTCGCTTTTGAAATCATTCATATTCATCGTCTTGAGATTCATTGTGATCCCGCAAACTACCCCTCGGCCGTCATACCGCGCAAACTCGGCTTTACCCATGAGGGCACGTTACGCGCCAAAACGCGCTTCCTTGAACGTTGGAGCGACTCGATGATCTGGGGCTTGCTCGAAAACGAATACCCTGACAGCCAGGCATCAAAGGCAGAGATCAAAGTCTTCGATGCCGTCGGGCACCCATTGTTATGAATTCCTTTTTCAAAAGGTTCCCCGAAAAACCCATTCTCATCCTCCTTGCCGTCAACATTTTGATTGGCTTTTTGGTGTTCCGTGATTATGGTCTTTCATGGGATGAACCCCTCTTCTACGATTATGGTGATGCGCTGGGATATGCCTACTCGCCGCGCGAATGGCTCAGTGGAAATTTCGACATCAATCAATCCTATGGCGCAAGCGGAGATGACCACAAGACGCGCGGACCCGCTTACCTTTTGATCGCGCGCGAACCGGTCTATCTGCTGGAAGCATTCGGTCTGGACGAAGCCTCAGCCTGGCACCTAATCAATTTCCTTTTCTTCCAGTTCGGCGTTCACTTTCTTTACCGTCTCTCCTCGCGCTGGATGAGTTCCTCCGCCGCTCTTGCGACAGCCGCGCTCTTTTCATGGCAGCCGCTGTTGTGGGGACATGCTTTTATTAACCCGAAAGACCCACCCTTTCTGGTGTTCTTCCTTGCATCTGTATGTTTGGGCTTTGAAATGGTGGATAAACTATCCGATGAAGCCATAAACAACAAACAGAAATTTTCCAGCACGATCATTCCCGCTATGCTTTTAGGATTTACAACATCCATCCGCGTGCTTGGTCCCCTGGCGGGGTTGCTTGTCCTTGCATATGCAATCTGGAGATTTGGAAGCAGGTTCGCGGGCTTCATTGCTCCGTTTACTTTTTACGGGATCATTGCCATACTTGCCATGTTTATCACGTGGCCGTTTCTCTGGGAGAATCCACTGGCGCGTTTCATTGAAGTCTTCGGTTTTATGTCCGACAACCCGACCCAACTATCGGTCCTGTTTGGTGGTGAAGTCTATCGCGCCGGCGAACTGCCGCGCCGATACCTTCCCTTTATGCTGGCTACCACCCTCACGGAGCCGGCCTGGCCTTTATTCTTTTTTGGCGTCCTGGTTGGATACTTGAAATTGCTTAAACAAAATCAGAACTTGAATGTCATTGCGAGCCTTCGGGAAGCAATCCCCGCGGATAGCTGGAGATCACTCCGATCCTCATTGGATCTCGCAACTACGAGAAATCAGATTGTTTCGCTTACGCTTATTCTGCTTTGGTTCGTTATCCTGCTTGGCTATGTGCTTACCCGCAGACCATCCATGTATGATGGCTCGCG
>DATDRD010000252.1:0-1551 GCA_035291925.1 Anaerolineales bacterium | reverse complement strand
GCGGATATCATTTTGACCTGCACCTTCGGCGGCACACGCATGAGAATGAAAGATTCAAAATACCAGGATCGCACGCCGGAAGTCAACATGCGCGCCGCCGAGCTGGCCTGCAAAGCCGCAGCCGCGCGAGAAGGAGTCCTGGTCGCGGGTTCGATGGGACCGGTCGGCGCCTTGATCAAACCCTATGGCCCGCTGGAAGCGGAGGACGTTAGAGCCGCGTTTGCAGAGCAGGCAAAGGCTCTCACCGAGGGCGGCGTGGACTTGCTATTAATTGAAACGATGTTCTCATTCGAAGAGACAACCGCCGCGTTCGAAGGCGCGAAATCTGTAACAGATCTGCCGATTGCCGTTTCTTTCAGTTATGACCGCGGCACACGCTCCATGATGGGTGTGAAGCCAAAGGATGTGATAAAACGCTATTCCGAAATGGGGGCAAGGCTGGTCGGTGCAAATTGTGGGACAACACTTGAGAATATGGAAGCTGTTGTCGGGGAATATGCTGCCACTGTTCCCAATTTCCCCTTATGGGTAAAGCCCAATGCAGGAGTCCCGCACATGGATATCGAGACCGAGCAGGGCATTTACGATATGGGCCCTGAAGATATGGCAGCCTATGCAAAGAAATATGTTGAGTTAGGCGCAAAGGTAGTCGGCGGGTGCTGCGGCAACACACCAGAGCATATTGCAGCGATTGTGAAGGCGGTCAAGAATTAATCCATTGCACAGGCCGTGCTTTACAGATACTTTTCCAGGTATGATCTTGCCAGCAAAAACGATGCCAGTGACTTGGCGTCGGGCACCTCGCCTCGCTCTGCCATTTCAATCGCCTTCTTCAAGGGTATTTTCTCAACCTGCAGGAATTCGTCATCGTCCGCATCCAATGGGTTTTCCTTCAATTCTGTTGCCAAATACACAACCATAAATTCACTGGAATATCCGGGCGCAAGATAGAACTCGCCGATCTTTTGCAACTTACCCGCTTCCATACCGGTCTCTTCACGGATCTCGCGTGCCGCGCATGCTTCAAATGGCTCATCGCCATCACGCGTCCCTGCAGGCAGTTCGAGCAGGTCCTCACCTGCCGCGTGGCGATACTGGCGGACAAAGAGCAGATTTCCGTCGTCATCAATCGGGATCAGCACAACTGAACCGCCATGCTCGATAATTTCGAGCCTCGTCTCTCGGCCATTGGGAGTTTTGAGATAATCGCGTCGAATCTTGAAGGCGCGTCCCTGCAGGAGGGTTTCGGATTTGATCAACTCAAAGGGCATGATATATTCCTTTTGTTTGATTTGAAATGATGCTAATAAATTATAAGACAAAAGCCCAGGCATTTGCCCGGGCTTCTCTCTTTATAATTAAAGCATCTAAGGTATGCTCAATACCTGTCCAACGGTCACTGCCGATGATTCTGAAATCCCATTGGCCTGCGCGATGGCCGAAGGGTACACATCTCCGAACAGACATGCAACACCACCTACTGTTTGATCCGAAGAGGCAACAGTGTACGTTGTTGGGTGGGTCCGCAAGCCGCGCGGAGGCGGGAAGTGA
>DATDRD010000251.1:0-10743 GCA_035291925.1 Anaerolineales bacterium | reverse complement strand
TAGAGTGGAGAAAAGATAATACAGCCCGGTGAATGTTCCGATGCGCGCTGCGCTGGTCAATTCAACAACCATCGGCAGCGAATTGATATTGACGAATGCCCATCCAATCCCTCCCAAGATCAGTAATACGCCGGCCATGGTCAACATGCGCGGACCGCCTTCCGTTAATGGGATGCCGACCACTGGTAAAAGGGACACGGGGCTGAGCAATGTTTCAGCGGACAGGATGTAGAGCAAAGCCAGAACCGCACCAACGACAATCAGACCCATCGAAATTGCCACGCGCCGGCCAATGCGCGCGGCAATGAAACCTGAGGGAATGGCAAACAGCACGAAGAACAGTGGGAAGACTGACAGAAGAGTCGCGCCATCACCGGCATCGATGCCAAGATGCTTTTGTGCATAAAGCGTGAAGAATGTTTCCACAGCCGAATAGCCGAGGAACCAGAAGAAGATTGCGAATAAAATTCTTGCTCCGCTCCTGTCTTCATCATTCAATACCTCCCGCAGGCTTTCGATCATGCTGGGTTGTTGCTCATTGCGTTCCGCGTAATCCTTTGGTTCCCTGACAAACAGGAAAACGATCAACGCCGCGACAACGACCAAAGCTGAACCTAACCAGAATGGAAATGATGGACTGATCTTATAAAGCATTCCGCCGGTTTGTAATGCGATAATCGTACCAATGCCGCCCATGAAATTGATAATGCCATTCGCCTGCGAGCGGTTTGGTGAAGGGGTGATATCCGGCATTAATGCCACAACCGGTGTGCGCCATAAAGCCGCGCTCAAAAGCAATGTGCTGGTGCAGGCAACAAATAATGGAAGGACAGCCGCAAGAGGGATTAACCCAAACGCCAGCGCGGTGATCGGCGCGCCGACGAGGATGAACGGAAGTCGTCGACCAATGGGTGTCCGCAATCTATCTGACCACGCCCCGACGGGCGGCTGGATGAACAAGGCGGCGATGTTATCAAGCGTCATGAAGAAGCCGATAAACGCTGGAGCCAGGTTGAATTTGTCCGCCAGAAATATGGGCACAAAAGCATTGTATACGCCCCAGATGACACTTACGCCAAAGAACCCAAAGCCGAGCAGAAAGATCTTGCCGTAGTTGAACCTCATGTTGCCTCCATGTTTTATTCGCGCTCCCGAAGAGCACCGGGACTATAGTGAGCGGTGGGTTGAGTAGCCCGGCTGTTTTTCGAGGGTGTACCGAAACCCAAAGACGAAGCGCGGCTCGCAACGACGCGGTTTTGGTGGTTTTCTTATTCCTTTAAACTATCAATAAACTTTTTATCTTCCTTACTCAATTCCGCATTTTCCAACAAATCCGGTCTTCTCTCAAACGTCCTCAGGAGTGCCTGTTCCCTGCGCCATTTTTCGATCTTGCCATGATCCCCCGAAAGCAATACATCGGGCACCTTCCAGCCGCGGAATTCAGGCGGACGCGTGTAATGCGGGTATTCCAGCAGGCCCATCGAATGTGAATCATCCGCCGCGCCCTCAGGGTCACCAAGCACACCGGGGATGAGACGTGATACGGCATCGATGACCATCAACGCGGGAAGCTCGCCGCCTGTAAGCACATAATCACCGATGGAAATTTCATCGGTGGCAAGATGTTCCCGGATGCGTTCGTCCACACCCTCATAGCGGCCGCACAGCAGGGCAATGCGTTCATAACGCAATAGCTCCTCAGCCACGCGTTGGTCGAAGACGCGCCCCTGAGGAGTTAGCAGGATAACGGGAACAGGCTCATCCTGAGCGGAGACGAAGGACGGCTGGGATGCGATCCGAGGACCAAGAATCGATTCCACCGCTTCGAAAACGGGTTCCGGTTTCATCACCATCCCACCCCCGCCTCCGTAGGGCGTGTCGTCCGTTGTGTGGTGTTTGTCGCGAGCATGAGCGCGGATGTCGTGAATGCGCACCTCGATCAATCCCCGCTGGCGGGCGCGCTGAAGAATACTGGATTCTAGGTAGGGAGGGAATACTTCGGGCAGCAGGGTGAAAACCTCGAACTGCATGGGCAAATTGTAGCATAAGACCCCCTTTTCATCCCCCATCCGCATTCATCGTTAGAAGAGTATAAGAGTTTCGGCGATGGAGGGAAACGAGGGGGGTGACCGCTTGACGCTAATTTGGCGCGAATGGTAATATGAAACCATGTATTTACCGCGAAGCAGCAAGTGGAGCATGAACCGGCGGCGCAAACGCCCAAATTATTTCAGTTGGACGGTGCTTGTGCTGGTTCTGCTCTTTGGATATTACTTTAATCAGATCTATTTGCCTGCCCAGCCCAACCCGTTCGAAGCCACGCCAACGGTTACACGTTCTCCTGAATCTTATGTGACGGAAGCGAAGGAACTCTTCAAGAATGGGAAATTGTTCCAGGCAATCGAGGCGTATGAGCAGGCGATCAAGTCATCCCCCCAAGATCCGACTCTATATATTGAACTGGCGCGCGTGCAGGTCTTCGCGGGCCTGCCCGTCGAAGCGCAGGCGAACGCCGAAAACGCCTTATTGTTGAATCCGAACAATTCGATGGCGCATGCTGTGCGGGCCTGGGCATTGGATTTTCAGGGCGGGTCTGAGAATAATGCCAGGGCGATGGACTCCATTCAAAAGGCGATTGAGCTCGACCCAAATAATGCGCTGGCGCATGCCTATTATGCGGAGATATTAGTTGATTCCGGCTCTTTTGATAATTATGCCAAAGCAGCTGAAGAATCGAGAGTTGCAGTGGCGTTGGATCCAAATCTGTTGGAAACACATCGTGCGCGTGCCTATATCCTTGAAGCTACCGGTAGCGAAGGCAACAATTATGAGCTGGCGCTCCAGGAATATCAGGCGGCGATTGAGGTCAACCCAAATATTCCCATTCTACACATAGAACTCGGACGAAATTACCGGGTGCTTCAGGTTTACGATAAAGCGATTGAAGAGTTTACGCGTGCCAACACGCTGAATCCGTCCGATCCGGAGCCGGACCTGCTGATCTCCCGCACATACGCGACGATCGGCGAATATGCCAAGGCATTGCAATATGCTGAAACAGCCGTTAAGGATCGGCCCATGCAGGCAAGCCTGCACGGCAATTACGGTGTGATGTTATATCGGAATTTGTTTTGGTCCGATGCCGTGAGCGAACTTCGCCTGGCAATCAAGGGCGGCAAGACAGAGGATGGTTTTGAGATTACCGGTCTTCCACTGGTCAATGAAACGCGTGTGGCAGAATATTACTTCACCTACGGGTTGGCGTTGGCGCGTACGAATGAATGTGGAGAGGCGCTGCAGATCGCGCAGGCATTGCAAACCAGGGTACCCTCCGATGAAAACGCGATCTTCGCTGCAAGCGAAATCACTCGCATCTGCCAGGAGAATCTGGATAACCCTGCGGTGGATACGCCCACTCCGAGCGCTGCCGAAGGGACTATCGAAGTTGAGACTCCTGGGCTCACTTCCACGCCCGCACCATGAACTTAAGTCCTCGCCGTCCTCTGTTTAACCGCAGACCGCAGTCGAACATCTATCGGATGTTCCTGTGGGTTGTCATGATCCTTGGGGGGGTATGGATGTTGCAGCAGATGAACAAGGGAGAGATCCAGCCTCTGTTTCTGCCGACGCCGCTCCCAACGCGTTCTGTAGAATCGTACATTCTAGAAGGGGATGCGAACTTTAGCGCGGGCCAAGTGGCTGCCGCAATTACTGCCTATCAGGAGGCCGTGGGCCTGGACCCAAACGATGCCCAGACCTGGTGGAAACTCGCGCGCATCCAGACCTATTCCTCCGCTTTTCTTATCACCGATGAGGAAAAGAGAACGCGTTTGCTGGAAGCGCTCGAGTCCGCGAGAAAGGCAGTCGAACTTACTCCTGAAGACAGCACTGCTCATGCCATCCTCGCGTTTGCACTTGACTGGAATGCTGACTCAACACTTTATCCGAATGATCACGTCCAGGAACTTTTGATAGAAGCGGAACAGGAAGCCTTGCGCGCCCTGCAACTGGACAACTCCAATACGCTGGCATTAGCTTTCTATGCCGAAGTCCTTTTGGATCAGCAGAAATGGAGTCAGGCAGAGCTCTATATCAAGCAGGCGCTTGAGCGTGAAGACGCGGATCAGTGGATGGATGTGCATCGTGTCAATGCTTATGTGCTGGAGACTCTCGGTCAATATAACCTGGCGATCACCGAATACGATAAGGCCATTGCCATTGAACCGAATTCCACATTTCTCTATTTGCGGGCCGGCGCGAACTATCGCAAGCTTGCTTCCGAGATACCGAATCTGGAAGCAGCGCGTCCTGTATATGAAACGTCGCTGGAATATTTCGCCAAAGCAGCGAGCATCAATGAGGTGATTAAGGTGAATGACCCCACCCCGTATCTTTCTATTTCACGCACGTACTCACAATTGGGTGAATTCTTTATTGCTGCGAAGAATGTGCAAAAGGCATTGTTGTATGATCCAAATAATGCAGATATCTATGGACAATTAGGCATTATTTACTTTAGATCACGAAACTACGAAGGTTCAATTTATACGTTGAAGTGTGCGATACGGGGATGCTCAGGTGAAGAATCGTGTTTGGGGCGTGGCCTCGACAAGTGCTATCCCAATCTCGGTGAAAATCCCGTTGAGATAACAGGGTTGCCAATTTCACCGAACACGATCGTGTATTACTACACTTATGGTTCGGTGCTGGCCGCGTTGAGCCGACCGAGGGATAATCAATGCGAAGAAGCGATGCGGGTGATGAGCGAGGTCAGGACAGAACTCGACGTCAACCCGGAGGCCTATGCGGATGGCAGGCAGACCATCATCAGCATCGTCCAGGCGGGGGAATCCATTTGTGATTCATTGGCTGAAGGTGAGGTGCCCGGCTTATCGGTTCCGACTGAGGCGGCGGATGTAATGACAGATGTGACAGCGACGCCGACTCCGTAAAACCATCTCTGTCAGAGCTTTGTAAGAATTTCAACAATCCCCCTTGACTTTAGTCTGTGGTTTCGGTATTATAGATTAGCACTCGGACAGTTTGAGTGCTAATCTCGTGATTATCCCAAAAATCTATTCGGAGGTCTAAGATGGCAAGCAAATTGAAGCTTAAGCCCCTTGGCGGACGCGTGATCGTGGAACCGATCGAGCAGGAGGATATTACTGCTGGTGGAATCATCCTTCCCGAAACCGCTAAAGAGAAACCCCAGGAAGGCAAGATCCTGGCCGCGGGTCCGGGCGACCGCGATGAGGATGGCAAGTACATCCCCATGGAAGTGAAGGTTGGGGATAAGGTGCTGTATGCAAAGTATTCCGGCACCGAAGTGAAAGTGGATGGCAAGAAACTGCTTATCCTGAAAGAAAACGATATTCTAGCCGTAGTTGAAGGCTAATTGTGGAGGACTAAAAAATGGCTGCTAAACAACTTGTCTTTTCAGAAGACGCCCGCCGCAAACTTAGGAACGGCATGAATGTCGTTGCCAATGCGGTCGGCGCAACCCTTGGCCCCAAGGGCCGCAACGTGGCGGTGGACCGCAAGTTCGGTTCGCCCACCATCACACACGATGGTGTTTCCGTCGCGAAGGAAATTGAACTCGAAGACCCCTTTGAGAATATGGGCGCTCAGCTCCTCAAGGAAGCCGCAACCAAGACCAACGATATTGCCGGTGACGGTACAACCACCTCGACTGTGCTGGCCCACGCCATCGTGAACGAGGGCCTCAAGGCTCTCGAGGCTGGTTTTAACCCAATGCTAATCAAGCATGGCATTGAGATGGCGACTGCAGCGGTTGTCGAAGAACTTCGCAAAATGGCGGTCAAGATCGATACCAAGGAAGATATCGGTCATGTCGCTACCAATTCTGCTGCCGATACTGAAATTGGCGACTTGATTGCAGATGTGATGGACAAGGTCGGTAAGGACGGCGTCATCACCGTCGAAGAATCGAAGTCCATGGAGTTCGAGCAGGAATTTGTCGAAGGTATGCAGTTCGACCGTGGTTATATTTCCGCTTACTTCATTACCAGCGCGGAAAACATGGAAGCTGTGATCTCAGACGCATACGTTCTCATCAACGAGAAGAAGATTTCCGCGGCGCAGGATATCGTTCCCCTGCTCGAGAAACTCGTTCAGATCGGCAAGCGCGAACTCGTCATCATCGCCGAAGATATCGATGGCGAAGCGCTCGCCACGCTCGTGTTGAACAAACTGCGCGGCATGTTGAACGTGCTGGCTGTCAAGGCCCCCGGCTTCGGTGACCGCCGCAAAGCAATGTTGCAGGATATTGCCGTCCTCACGGGTGGAACTGTGATCTCCGAAGAGACGGGCCGCAAGCTGGAGACCGCCACCCTTCAAGACCTCGGCCGCGCTGAGAAGGTCGTCTCTGACAAAGAGAACACTACCATCGTCGGCGGCAAAGGCAAGAAGGGCGATATCGAAGGTCGCATCAAGGAGATCCGCGCCGAGATCGAGAAGAGCACCAGCGATTACGACAAAGAGAAATTGAATGAGCGCCTCGCCAAGCTCAGCGGCGGCGTTGCCATCATCCGTGTTGGCGCGGCGACTGAGACCGAGATGAAAGAGAAGAAGCACCGTGTGGAAGATGCTCTCTCCGCGGCTCGCGCGGCTGTTGAAGAAGGCATCGTGCCGGGCGGCGAAATCTCCCTCCTCAACGCCTCCACCAAGTTGGAAAAGATGCTGAAAGCTGAAAATGATAACGAGGAAGAAATTCGCGTTGGCATCAATATTGTCAAGAAAGCGCTTGAGGCGCCCATCCGCAAACTCGCTGCGAATGCCGGTCAGGATGGCTCGGTGATCATAGATACCGTCCGCCGCACTGCCGCCGAGAAGAAGAACAAGAACATCGGCTTCAACGTACTGACCAGTGAGTACGTGGATATGATCAAAGCGGGTGTCATCGACCCGGTCAAGGTTGTGCGCGGCGCGCTCGAAAATGCCGCCTCCATCGCGGCCATGATCCTCACCACGGATGTCCTCATCACGGACATGCCCGAAAAGGAAAAAGCCCCTGCAATGCCTCCTGGCGGCATGGGTGGCATGGATTACTAGGATTGCCCGGGGCAGGTCTGAGACCTGCCCCTCCGTTTTTAACGTATAATCGGAGCGATGTTTTCCCACCACTGCAAACGATTCATTCGCATATCATTGTCTCTCTGGATCGCACTCGGACTCTCCGCGTGCGCTTCATTTTTAGGACCTGAACCTACTTTAACGCCCCAGGCGACATCCACTCCCGAGCCTCCCACTGCCACGCCTGAACCCATGGCATTGACCGTTAACGGAGAAGGGATCAGGCTTGTTGAGTTTGATGAGGAGGTGGCTCGCTATATTTCCGCCCAGGAGGCGCTGGAGAAAACAGTCTCTTCGACAGATGCAACCAGCGCGGTGATCGACGACCTGGTTGTACAATTGCTCCTCGCACAAGCCGCGCGCGCGAACGGATTCACACTGGATGAGGCTGCGCTGCAGGCACGTACTGATTCGCTCGCCGTGCAAGTCGGGGGTGCGGACGCGCTCTCAAAGTGGCAATCGGACCACCGGTACACGGAGCAGAGCTTTCGCTCCGCTTTGAAACGGGCCGCCGAAGCGGCCTGGATGCGTGACAAAATCGTCATGGCTCTCCCCAGTACTGCCGAGCAGGTACACATCCAGCAAATTCTGCTCTATAATGAAGGCACGGCTCAAAGCTTTCTAGCTCAATTGAGTGGAGGGGCCGATTTTGATGAGCTGGCGCTGGAGGCAGATCCGCTTACACGCGGCGATCTGGGATGGGTGCCGAGAGGCTATCTGCTTAATGCAAAGATCGAGGAAGCCGCGTTCGATTTGACAGTGGGTGAGCGCAGTGACGTGATCGCGACAGATGTGGGATTTCACATTATCCGAATTCTCGCGCGCGATCCGGAGCGCCCGCTTTCGCCCGATGCCTACCTGGTATTGCAGGAACTGGCATTGAAGAAATGGATCGAAGAACAACGCCGGCAGGCGGCCATCATCCTTGCGCCGCAGTAATTTCACAATGGAGCAGTATAGATGAACGACGATTTTGATTTCGATGGAAAACAATCGAGACCGCAAAGCAGGCCCATGCAGACGTGGGATGTGCTTTCCATTCTGGTGCTTATCATTTCCGCCTGCATTGCTGCATATTTCGTGTTTATCTTCATCAGCCCCGATTCGCCTTTTAATATTTTGCCGCCTGGGGGAAGAGGTCCCAAAACCCCGACTGTGACGGTTACAGCATTGCAGCTCCAGGCTACGTGGACGGCCAGCCCGACACTGGAGCTAACCCCAAGCGATACGCCGCGCCCAACGTTCACCCCATTCTTTACGAATACACCTTTCTCGCTTGTGCCGCCGACCAAAACAGCCAAGCCAACCAGCACACCCAAAGCACCCTTTACCGCCCTCTCTGTCACTCAGGTGGAAAGTACGATTATTCATCCCGACCTGGCCTGTAACTGGGCGGGCATAGGCGGTACGGTTGTGGATGCCAACAACAGCCCTGTAATAGGAACTGTTGTTGTGTTGCGAGGCACGCTGGACGGGAGCGCCATCGAACAGCAGACTGTGACGGGTATCAATAAGGAGTATGGGCCTTCAGGTTTTGAATTCGTTCTTGGAAATGCCCCCATTGCCTCCAACAAAACGTTATATGTTCAACTGGTGGATCAGCAGAACATCCCGCTTTCAGATCCGGCTCCATTTTCCACATCCACCGAGTGCAGCAAGAACCTGGTAATGGTGAGGTTCAAGAAGAATCGGTAGAACAATCGTCTCCCCTCTCCTTTTGGGAGAGGGGCCGGGGGTGAGGTCAGATTACACCACTACGTTCCAATGCTCGTACTTCCCATTCTTCCCGCGTAATATATCATCATATAACGTGCGTAATTTTGTCGTGACTGGTCCCATCACCCCACTGCCGACAGGGCGATGATCGATCTTTGTCACAGCGGTGATCTGCACGGCAGTTCCTGTCATGAACATCTCTTCGCAGATGAATACTTCCGTGCGGTCAATCGAGCGCTCCATCACTGCAAGCCCCAGCTCGTTGCGCGCCAGCTCCATAATGGATTTTCGTGTAATACCTTCAAGAATGTTGTCCGTTATAGGTGGAGTGACCAGAACACCATCGCGCAGCATGAAGATATTCATTGCCGAGCCTTCCGAGACATGCCCATTTTGATCCAGCACGAGGGCTTCATCGAAGCCGGCGCGGTTCGCGTCTGTTTTGATGAGTGCAGAGTTTGCATAGGCGCCTGCCACCTTGCCGCGTGCCGGGATCACGTTATCGTCAATGCGCCGCCATGAAGAAATGGTCACATGGGCATTGGTGTCGTTCTGGACGTACTTGTCGTAGGCCATCACGAACATACAGAACTCATCTTTCAAATCATGTAGTTTCACGCCGATGCCCAGATCTGCCTTGTAAAAAGTGGGGCGCATGTAAATATCCTGCTGCCAGTTGTCGGTGCGGAGCAGGTCGAGCGTGAGCTGGATCAAGCTCTCTTCATCGTAACTGGTCTGCATTACCAGCATGCGCGCCGAGTGCAGCAATCGTCGAAAATGGTCATAGGGACGAAAAACGAAGAGACGTCTCTTCTCTTCGTTCCAGTATGCCCTCATGCCGCCGAATACGGCTGTACCATACAAAAAACCATGTGTGGCGATATTAACTTTTGCGTCCGAAAGCGGGACGATCTTTCCCTCAAAAAAAGCGTGCTTCGAGAGATCCACCAGGACACCTCCATAAACAGGTTTAGGACCAACTCTTACATACGAATTATACCTGATTCAGTCCGCTTCACGTTTTGCGCCGGTCTTCCTTCGGCCCTGCTTGAGATGATACTGATTCGAGTATAAATCGAAGCTTGACAATCAGGGCAGAATCCCATTAAAATCTAATTCGATAACCATCGAATTAGATTTACGGATGCGAAATATGGAAACAAACCCTGAAATGCTTGATTTTGTCAAAGCCATGGTGTCCGCCGAGCGTTTGCGGGTCATTGGTGCATTGGCGCGCGGGCGGGCGACACAAGCGGAGATCGCCGAACAATTACATCTCCCCGTGCGGGATGTGTTCAACCATCTTTCCTTTCTCACACATGTGGGTGTGATCACTGAAATGGCCGGGGTCTACGACCTGAACGAGAAAGCCATCGAGACCCTGGCGCGTAGACAATTTGAGGGCAAACGCCCCTCCTATGAGGCGAAAGGTGAAAAGCAGGAGGATGTCCGCAAGGTGTTGAAGAACTTTCTCAACGCGGATGGCACGCTCAAGCAGATTCCCCCGATGGGAAATATACTGCTCATCATCCTGAACTTCATTGTGGACGCGTTCGCCTTCGATACGAATTACACCGAGAAGGAAGTCAACAACATCCTGCGCCGCTTCCACGTGGATACTGCCGCCTTGCGCCGTTATCTTGTGGATCATCGTCTCATGGCGCGCGCGAGTGACGGGACCAAGTATTGGCGTGTGAATGAGGAGACGAAATGAGCGAAGAATTCGTCTCCTTTTTCAAGGCGCTGGCTGATCCCAGTCGACTCAAGATCGTTGGATTGCTCGCGCAACAACCTTATAGCGTGGAGGAACTCGCGGCGCTGGTGGGACTGAAACCTTCCACAGTTTCGCATCATCTTGCCAAACTGTCCAAGGTGGGGTTGGTCCATGCCCGCACGGAAAGTTATTATAACGTCTACCAGTTGAACAAGGATGCA
>DATDRD010000250.1:0-2719 GCA_035291925.1 Anaerolineales bacterium | reverse complement strand
GTCGGATATTTCCTGCCCTCGGCTTTCATGCGCGCGACCTTGCGGGATACGCGCCCGATCTCGCGCTCCAGATTGCGGACGCCTGCCTCATAGGTATACTCGCGGATGATCCGACGGATTGCATCGGATTCAAACACAACGTTGAGTTGATCGATCCCATTTTCTTCAATCTGACGCGGGATTAAATAGCGGGTCGCGATCTCGAGTTTCTCCTCCTCGATATAGCCGGGGAACTCGATCACTTCCATGCGGTCGAGCAGCGCGGGTGGGATCGGGCTCAGCGTGTTCGCCGTTGTGACGAACATGACCCTGGAAAGATCAAATGGCATTTCAAGATAATGGTCACTGAAGGCATTGTTCTGTTCCGGGTCGAGCACTTCGAGCATGGCAGATGCAGGATCACCGCGAAAATCGGAATACAGCTTGTCAATCTCATCCAGCATAAAAAGCGGATTGGCGGTGCCCGCCCGCTTCATCGTCTGGATGATGCGACCAGGCAGCGCGCCGATGTAGGTACGGCGATGGCCACGGATTTCCGCTTCGTCACGCACACCACCCAGCGACACGCGCACGAACTTGCGCCCGAGCGCCTCGGCAATCGAACGTCCCAGTGAGGTCTTGCCAACGCCGGGAGGCCCCACAAAACAAAGGATCGGCTGGCGTTCCTTCTTCGGTTTCAGCGAACGCACCGCGATATATTCAAGGATGCGCTCCTTGGCTTTCTTAAGCCCGTAATGATCGCGCTCCAGAACTTTTGCCGCATTCTTCACATCCAGGTTATCGGGCGTGGAATTCGACCAGGGCAGCTCTGCGATCCAATCGATGTACGTACGGATGATGCCCACTTCAGGCGCCATCGGCGGCATTTGATTGAGCCGCTCGATCTCTTTCAAAGCGACAAGCTTTGGTTCATCGGGCAGGTTCGCCGCATCGATTTTTTTCTTCAACTCGCTGACATCGCGCGTGAAGATATCGCCTTCGCCCAGCTCGTTCTGGATTTGCCGCATCTGCTCGCGCAGGTAATACTCACGCTGGCTTTTATCCACTTCACTCTGCACACGCGAATGGATCTCGTCTTCCAGTTCGAGCACATCCACTTCCTGCGCCAGGATCTTGTTCAATGCCTGCAATCGTCCGCGCGGCTCGAACAACATCAGCAGGCTTTGCTTGGCCTCGTAATTCAGCGCAAGAGACGTGGCGATCATGTCCGCCAGCCAGCCCGGCTCGGAGATATTCAAAGCAAAAAGATGCGCTTCTTCGGGGATCGAGCGATCGAGCTGAACGCAGCGCTCGAACAGATCCAAAGCCGAACGCATGAGAGCCTGAGATTGACGGTCCGCAGCCTGAGGCTCCAGAATGACGCGGGCTCGCACCACAAGATAGGGTGACGTGCGGATGAACTCCACAATCTCCACGCGGCGGCGTCCCTGCACGAGGGCGGAGTGCGAGCCATCCGGCATTTGCAGCAGCCTCCCAACCGCCATCTCCACACCGACCGGCAGAAAATCACCGACGCCGGGTTGATCGACTTCAGGGTCGTGTTGCGTCAGGCCAATTACAGTTTGATCCTTGCGCTGC
Source organism: Anaerolineales bacterium (assembly GCA_035291925.1). Taxonomy (GTDB): domain Bacteria; phylum Chloroflexota; class Anaerolineae; order Anaerolineales; family Villigracilaceae; genus Defluviilinea. Next base: position 1,141 of record DATDRD010000250.1, on the reverse strand, counting down.
GCCTCCTGCACAGCGATCAGCGAGCCGGCGCGGCCCACAAAGATGGGCGAGACCATGCGCGGAAAAACGACCAGGTCGCGCAACGGCAGCACCGCCGCTTCGATGATGCCCTCTTCATTCATCTCCATGTTCGGGATGCGATATAACTCCTCTGTGCGTTGTGAGAGGGTCAGGTCAAAATTGTCTTCTTCTTCGTTCCATTCTTTCGGATGATTCATCTTTGTCTGCTTTCGACGCCGTCCTCGGCGGATAAAATCTTATTCCATGCCATCATAACTTCCGCAGTTACAAACATCGAACCTGCGGATAATACAATGCTACCATCTTTTTCGGATAATTCCAGCGCGCGCCAAAAAGCGGATTCAACCGGACTCAACGCTTCGGACTCCAGCCCGGCCTGCTCTGCCTGCTCGACAATTTTCTCCGGCTCGAGCGCGCGTGGATGGTCGGCGCGGGTGACGATGAGGCGCTTGATCTTCGGTTTCATCACCGCGAACATACCGGGGATATTCTTATCCTCCGATGCGCCGAAGATGAGAGTGACCATTCTGCCGGGAAAGTGCTCTTCGAGCGTCTGGCGCAGTTTTACGAACGAATCCTCGTTATGGGCCGAATCGAAAATCACAGGCGGCTCGCGCCGCACCACCTCGAAGCGAGCGTGCCATTTCACCTCAGCAAATCCTTTTTGGATGGCTTCATCTGAAATTTCGATCCCACCGGTTTTCAAGGCCACATAAGCCGTTGCCGCATTTTCAATTTGATGAGTGCCTAACAAAGGCAGTCGAACGTCTAAAGTCAGATGTCGAATACTGTCTGAAATTCGAACAGTCTGACCATCCAATGATGACGCCAACCGTTCGAACTTTACGTCTTTCCCAACCAAGATAAATGGACAACTCCTCTCTGTGGCTACACGCTCCAAGACTTGTAAAGCCTCTTGCTTTTGGGGGGATGAGACGACAGGCACGCCTTCCTTGATAATGCCTGCCTTTTCACCTGCGATCTTTGCAAGCGTATCTCCCAGCACTGCCATATGATCATAAGACAACGACGTAATGACCGACACCTTTGGCGTGACTACATTCGTCGCATCCAATCGCCCTCCCAAACCGACCTCGAAGACAGCGGCCTGCACATTTTG
>DATDRD010000249.1:0-4691 GCA_035291925.1 Anaerolineales bacterium | reverse complement strand
CGGCACGGATATTTACACAGGCGTGACGGAGAGTCAGCGTTCGCGATGGCGCGGAAGAAATTTGGGTATCGTTTTTCAGTTTTTTCAGCTCTTACCAATGCTAACGTTGCTCGAGAACGTAATGCTCTCGATGGACTTCGCCGAAATGTATGATTTCGATGAACGTCCTGAGCGCGCAAGGGAAATGCTCAAACTGGTTGAGTTGGAAAAAATTGCCAATAAATTACCTGTACTGGTTTCAACGGGACAACAGCAACTCGCAGCGATTGCGCGGGCACTGGCATGTGACCCACCGCTGTTGGTCGCAGATGAACCAACAGGGAATCTTGATTCAAAATCGGCCAGCACGATCATTGATTTATTTGAAGAGTTGTCGCGCCGCGGCAAGACGGTTGTGATGGTGACGCATGATCCCTCGCTCACTTCGCGCACCACGCGCAACCTCATCATCGCAGACGGCAAACTGACCGCAGATAGCACGAAAATCACTAGAAAAAAAGCGCTGGTTGAGTAGGCGCGTTCTTTCGCCGTATCGAAACCAGCCATAACATCCAGGCGAAATATGTGGTTTCGATACGCCCTTCGGAAACAGCGCTCAAGGCTACCCAAACACCGTTCGAGAATAAATTATGAAACCTCGTTGGCGAAAAGTATTTCATGATCTGATAGACAATAAAGGACGCACACTGCTGGTTGTTTTTTCCATTGCAGTAGGTGTGTTTTCCATTGGGGTGATCGCGGGTGCGTATCAGATTATTTCCAATGATATGAGCGCATCATATTCAGCGAACATGCCTGCGAACATCGAATTGCGCATGACGAACTTTGATGAAGATGTGCTGGCATTGATCCATAACCGACGCGGTGTAGAGGACGCGGAGGGACGGCGTGTCTTCAACGTCCGGGTGCGCGTGCCTGGCACCGAGAAATGGACCACGCTCGACATGATCGCGTTCGAGGATTTCGAGAAGAACGCGATCAACTTGCTGACTCCCATCGAAGGGCAGGTGATGCCAGAGAAGCGTGAAGTTTTATTGGAACTGGATGCGCTTCAACATATAGACACGGGCGTTGGTGAACTGCTTGAGTTTCAACTCCCTGACGGTTTTACTAAGACTCTTCCTGTCGTTGGAATTGTCCAGGATACCGCGGCAGGAGCGGGGGATTTCCTTGCCTCGCCGTACGGCTATATCACCATGGATACTCTGCAATATCTGGGACAGCCAAAGCTTTTCAACCGCGCCCTAGTCATTGTTTCTGAACGTGGGGATGATATTTTCCACATCCGCGAAATGGGCGCAAAATTGAAAGATAAGCTTGAGAAGAATGACAACATTGTCATTCGTACGCGCTTTTCAGAAACCCATGAACATCCGCTGGCGGATACGGTTAATGCGATTTTGGGTATCTTGATGGCATTGGGAGTTTTGATCGTGTTCCTGTCCAGTTCGTTGATCGCAAACACTCTCAACGCGTTGCTCAATCAGCATTTGCGGTATATCGGTGTCATCAAACTCGTCGGCGGGCAAAGACGGCAGGTCTTCTTTATGTATCTTACCCTTATCATGGCGTTTGGTGTTTTGGCATTGATGATCGCGATTCCACTGGGTGGGCAAGGTGCCTATGGACTTGCGCTGTTTATTGCGGGTGAGATGAATTTCAACCTCTTGGGTTATCGTATTGTGCCAACTGCGTTGATCGTGCAGATTCTCGTTGGCTTACTTGTCCCACTCATCGCCGGACTTGCGCCGGTCATTAACGGGTCACGCATTACGGTCCTGCGCGCTCTCAGTGGAGGCTTGGCTGAGGACGAGAAGCATGCAAAGGGTGGAGAGAACCGGCTTCCATGGTTTGACTGGATGCAAGTCAAAGCCACGCGTATCCTTGCCAAGCGCGGAATTCATATCCCGCGTCCGTTTGTGATTTCGCTGCGGAATACATTCCGACGAAAGAGTCGTCTTGCATTGACATTGTTCACGCTCACAATGGGGGGGGCGATATTTATCGCCGTGTTCAACGTGCGCGTAACGTTGCATGACTACATCGGTCAGATCGGGAAATATTTCGTTGCGGATGTGTCGCTTGATTTTGACAGGCCCTATCGCTTACAAGAAATCGAACAGATGCTGATGAAAGTAGGTGGCATCCAGCATATGGAGGGTTGGCAGTTTGTGAGCGGTGAGTTGCTGGACGAGAAAGACGAAGTGCTGGAGAATATCAATGTTTTTGGTCCGCCTGCCGACAGTGAATTGATCGAGCCGATCCTTGTAGCGGGACGCTGGATCCATGCAGATGATGTGCGTGAGCTGGCGGTAAGTGAAGGTGCACTCAAGTATTTTCCAGATTTAAAACCAGGCGATAACATTAATTTGAAAATCGAAGGTCGCGCTGAGATTTGGAAAGTAGTTGGGATCTTTAAATTCGTGGATCGCGAAGGCGTGCTGGCTTACGCGCCTTACGAATATGTTTCGCGGGTGAATCATCTTGTAAACCGTGCGTATTCATTCAGGCTGGTCACTGACAGGCACGATCGTCTGTATCAGGATTCGAAAGCGGAAGAGCTGGACAAATACTTCCGTGACCTGGGATTTAAAGTGCGCATTGCAGAAGCGGGACGCGCCTCACTGGATACCGCGGTTGAAAGCCTGGATACGCTGGTCGTGTTCTTGCTCATCATGGCGATCTTGACGGCGCTTGTTGGTTCGATGGGTTTGACTGGAACGATGGGTATGAATGTCCTCGAGCGCACGCGTGAGATCGGGATCATGCGCGCCATCGGCGCGGATGACCGCGCTGTGATGCGGACAGTCATTGCAGAAGGCGTTGTGATTGGCATGATCTCTTTCGGGCTGGCTGTAATTCTTTCCATCCCGTTCACCTATTTGCTTTCAACAATTGTGAGCCTTGCGGTGTTTCAGACTCCGATCGATGTGGTGTTTACATATTTAGGGTATGCCATCTGGCTTGGGCTTGTATTGGCTTTATCTACAATCGCGAGCATTTTGCCGGCGCATAACGCCGCGCGGCTGACAATTCGGGAAGTATTAGCGTACGAATAAAGTAGAAGTGACCTTCGAAGCATTGGAAAATCAAACCCGGCATTCGTGAACCAATTTTGGAACGATTTGCAGCTTGAAAGGAGGGCTTTGCCAGGCGAGGCAATCTCTGACTCAACAGCTTGAAGCTCGGCGATGAAAATTGCCCGTTTTTCCCGAGATTGCTTCGCGGCGCCAAGGCGCCACTCGCAATGACATTTGAGGCAGTATAATCTCCCCATGAGCAAACCTCGTCCCTTGGACCCTGAATCCAAACCTGATGACCGCGTAGACCACGCGCTTCGACCGCAAAAACTATCTGACCTGATCGGGCAGGATCAGGTCAAAGAGAATCTTGCCATTCTTATTGCCGCGGCGCGCCAACGCGGTGAAGCGTTGGATCATGTTTTGTTTTATGGTCCTCCAGGTTTGGGAAAGACCACGCTTGCGCATGTCGTCGCGAATGAAATGGGAGTCAACATCAAGATCACAGCGGGTCCCGTGATCGAACGCGCGGGGGATTTAGCCGCCATTCTCACCAACCTGCGCGCGGGAGATGTGCTGTTCATTGACGAGGTTCATCGGCTGGGACGTGCGGTGGAGGAAGTGCTGTATCCCGCCATGGAAGATTACGCCCTCGATATTGTGATCGGTAAGGGACCTTCGGCGCGTTCGATACGATTGAAACTGCCGCGCTTTACAGTGGTCGGCGCGACGACAAGACTGGCTTTGGTAACGGCTCCGTTGCGCGCGAGATTCGGCGCGGTCTATCGGCTGGACTACTATGAGTTAAACGCGATGCAGGCCATCGTCTCGCGTGCGGCGGGGATGTTGAAAGTCGAGGTCGCAAAGGATGGTATTGAAGAAATTGCCAGGCGCGCCCGTGGAACTCCGCGCGTCGCATTGCGTCTGTTGCGCCGGGTCCGCGATTATGCCCAGGTCCGCGCGGATGGGACGGTCACATCCAAAGTCGCGCAGGAAGCGTTGGACTTGTTGCAGGTCGACCCGCTTGGATTGGATGACTTGGATCGCCGCGTGCTCAAGACGATCATTGAAAAATATGCTGGCGGACCCGTAGGCTTGAATACGATTGCCGCTTCCATCAGCGAAGAGCAGGATACGATCATGGACGTGGTCGAGCCGTATCTGCTGCAACTCGGATTTTTAGATCGCACAGCGCAGGGACGCATTGCGACCAGGTCCGCGTACGAGCATTTGAAATTGGAGTACCGCGAAGAGGGTCAGCCGCGACTGCTATAATGTCATTGCGAGCCGCCTTCGCGCTGAGCGGAGGACGAAGTCTGAAGACGAAGCGTAGCCGACGAAGCAATCTCCTCGTTAGTCGCGGATTGCTTCGCTCACTAACGGTCGCTCGCAATGACAGGATGAAGCTATGGAAAATATTGCTCGTTTCCTGGTAATGGGTGGAATTATATTAATCCTGATCGGTGGAGGAGTGTATCTCGCCGCGAAGTTTGGAATTCCGCTGGGAAGTTTGCCTGGGGATATTCGTATTGAGGGCAAAAATGGATCGTTTTATTTTCCAATTATGAGTTCGATTCTGGTTTCGATTTTGCTCACTATTATTTTGAATGTGATTTCTAGATTGCTCAATAAATAACGTTTGAACGTTGAAACGTTAAAACGTTCGAACGC
>DATDRD010000248.1:0-5850 GCA_035291925.1 Anaerolineales bacterium | reverse complement strand
TATCCCAATAAACAACCTCGACTGATGGAAACAGTTAAGACACCCATGCATGATGACAAAGGCAATTTGATCGGCGTACTCGGCATTTCCCATGATATTACCGCCATGCACAACGCCCAGCAGGAACTGCGTGAGAGTCAGGAACTCTACCGACTGCTGGTCGAAACATCCCCGGATGGGATTGGCATACTCGGTCTCGATGGCACGATCATTTTTGCGAATCAACAATTGGCCGATCTGTTTGGGATGAAAAACCCATTTGACTGCATTGGAACAAACTTCCTCTCTCTTATTGCCCCCGAGGAACATCCGCGCATCACAGACCTGGTGGAAGAGGCAATGCCTGACAGGGTATCGCTGGATGAATACTGGATGGTGCGCAAAGATCGCTCACGCTTCTATGGCGAAGCAAGGTCTTCCCTGTCGCTGGACAAAGCGGGCCAGCCGCGCTGGATCATCGGGCAGATACGCGACATCACCGAAAGCAAGACTGCCCGGGAAGCCATTCAGGAGGAACGGCAGCGCTTCCTTGACTTGTTCGAAAATACTCCCGTAGCCATCTGGCTGGAGGATTTTTCTGCTGTGGCAGCCTGGATGGAACAATTGAGGATACAGGGCGTGACAGACCTGAAGGAGTACCTCACCCGGAATCCCGACCGGCTCAAGCAAGGTCTTGAATTGATCCGTATCTTGAGCGTGAATCAGGCGGCGGTAGAGATGAACGGTGCGCACAGCAAAGCGCACCTGCTTGAAAAATTTCACGACCTGGTTCGCGAGGAGGCTCCATCTGGCGTAATGATGGATGAACTGGATTCGTTGTGGAAAGGGAAAACATCTTTCGAGTTTGAGATGACCAGTCGCAGGCTGGATGGCACATTAACCACCGGAATCCGGCATGTCTACATTCCCGTCAATAACGGAAAGCCCGATTATGGGAGGGTGATCATCGCCAGTACGGACATCAGCCAACGCGTGAACACCGAGAAAGCCCTGCAAGCCAGTGAAACCCACTACCGCGAACTGGCCGACAGTATCACGGATGTCTTCTTCGAAATGGATAGTGATCTTCTCTATATTTATTGGAATAAGAGCTCCGAATCACTAACAGGTATTACGGCGAAGGATGCGATCGGCAAATCCGTGCGCCAGATATTTGGAGAGTCAGAAGAACAGGATAGAATCGAGAAGATCTATACGGATGTTCTCAGGAATCGCCAGCCCAAAACCTTTGAGACAGGTCTCACCCTGGGGAACCACCACTACATTTTTGAGATCAATGCCTATCCATCCACGCACGGTGTTTCAGTTGTTGCCAAGGATGTCACTGACCGCAAAAGGTCGGAAACCATCATGCAAAAGCGTTTTGAGTTGATGGAATATTCGGCAAATCACTCGCTCAATGAGGTCGTGCAAAAAGCGATCGATGAAGTGAGCCAATTGACCGGCAGTATGATCGGCTTCCTGCACTTTGTCGAAGCGGATCAAATTACCCTGGGCATACAAACGTGGTCCACCAGCGCGCTCGAGCAATTCAGCGTGCCTGCCAGCGAGGGTACGCATCTGCCAGTGGATCAGGCCGGGGTGTGGGCGGATGCGGTCCGTGCGCGGCGTTCGATGATCCATAATGATTACGCCTCCCTGCCAAACAAGAAGAGCCTGCCTGAGGGTCACGTGAAGATCATTCGTGAAATGGTGATCCCCATCATCCGCAACGAAAAGACCGTGGCCGTCCTGGGGCTTGGCAACAGGCCGAAGGACTATACACGACGCGACCTGGAGGTCGCCGAACGATTTGCTGATTATGCCTGGGATATCACCGAACGCAAACAAATGGAGAGGGCGCTTGCCGACGAACGTAACCAGCTGGCAAGGCGTGTGGAAGAACGTGCCGCCGATCTCATCCGTGCGAACACGAACCTAGCGCGCGCCTTGCGTGTGAAGGATGAGTTCCTTGCCAACATGAGTCACGAACTTCGTACACCGCTCAATGCCATCCTGGGCCTTTCCGAGAGCCTAGGAGAGCAGATCGCGGGTCCGCTTAATGAAAAACAGCAGAAATACATTACCACTATCAGTGAGAGCGGCCGTCATCTGCTGTCCCTGATTAACGATATTCTGGATCTCGCAAAGATCGAAGCAGGTCAGATTTCCCTTGATATTAACAGGGTCGATATTCAATCGGTCTGCGAAGCCAGCCTGCGCATGATCAGACAACTGGCACAGAGCAAGCGTCAGGATGTGACGCTGGAGATCGATGATGACATTGGCCTGATCTGGGCGGACGAACGCCGACTCAAACAAATGGTAGTTAACCTGTTGAGCAATGCGGTTAAATTTACACCGGAGGATGGAAAGATCGGGTTGGAAGTTCATGGGAATAAGAACGAAAACGAGGTGATGATCACGGTTTGGGATAACGGGATCGGCATGAAAGAGAAGGATTTATCACGTTTGTTCCAGCCCTTTGTACAATTGGATTCAGGCCTTGCCCGCGAAACAACCGGGACAGGTTTGGGCCTGGCGCTGGTCGCACAGATGGTGCGTCTGCATGGCGGTAGTGTGAGAGTCAACAGTCATCCTGAACAGGGGAGCCGCTTCACCATCGTCCTGCCCTGGGAACCCGCATTGGCCATCGACCCGGCAACCAAGATGAAGGTCACTGGCAAATTCCGCGCCGTGAAGCTTGATCCCAGTAATAGACCAACCATTCTCTTGATTGAAGATACCGACGAAGTGATTATGATGATCAGGGATTATCTGGAATTGGCCGGGTATCGAGTACTCACCGCCAAGGACGGTGTCGAGGGCATTACCCAGGCCCAGCTCATTCACCCCGACCTGATCCTGATGGATGTGATGATGCCGCGTATGGATGGTCTGGAAGCCACGCGCACGCTTAGAAGTGACCCCGAATTCGAAGGAACCCCAATCATTGCACTGACAGCCCTTGCCATGCCGAGTGACCGGGAGCGCTGTATTAGCGCCGGGATGAATGATTATATGAGCAAGCCCGTCAACCTGAAAGAGCTTGTGAAAACCATTCAACGCTTCCTGGTGAACAAGGAGGAGGCAAACTCCTGATGAGCACAGTATTAATTGTGGATGATGATCCCAGCGCCCGGGAAACCCTGACAGCCATGCTGGAAAGTGAGAATTACCGTCTGGAAATCGCCAAGGATGGCTTCCAGGCGCTTCAAATGATCGGTCATATCCAGCCGGATCTGATCCTGCTGGATGTGATGATGCCCGGCATGGATGGATTCGAGGTATGCCGCCGCATCCGTTCCACGCCTCAATTGGCTGAGGTGCCAATTCTTATCCTCACCGCCCTGGATGATCGCGGCTCCCTTCTGCAGGGCATCGAAGCTGGCGCTGACGATTTTCTCACCAAACCAGTGGATCGCCAGGAACTGGTGGCGCGGGTGCGCACCATCACCCGCTTGAACCGTTACCACACCTTGATGGAACAGCGCGAAAACCTGCGCAAGATGGCAGAGCGTGTGATTGCCGCACAGGAGGAGGAACGTCAACGCATTTCGCGCGAACTGCACGATGATCTCGGTCAGGCGCTGACCACGCATCTGCTGGCCTTGCGTACTTTGCAGGAGGATCTATCCAGCCCGGCGACAGAATTATTTGAGCACCTTCAGGCTCTTTATGATCAATCCTACGAAATATTGGCAAAAATTCGCAGGCTTGCCAGGGACTTGCGCCCACCTGTTCTCGATACACTTGGATTGAAATTAGCCATGCAAACATATTGCACTGAGTTTACCCGCCGGACCCATTTGCCGGTGGTGTTCGAAACGGATCCATCCCTGCCCGCGCTGCCTGATGTGTACAACATCACGCTTTACCGCGTATTGCAGGAGGCTCTGACCAATATCCTCAAGCATGCACAGGCCGGCCAGGTATGGGTGGATTTAGGTATGGAGGATAATATGATCACCCTGACGGTTCAAGATGACGGACACGGTTTTATCACAGGAGGATCACCCTCCAATGGAATTGGTCTGGCTGGCCTGCAGGAAAGGTTGACCGTTGCAGGAGGAAAACTCAACCTGAGCTCTACACCCGAACGAGGCACCATCCTGTCGGCACAATTTCCATTATCCAAGGATCATGGGGCACAAGAGCTGGCATGATCCGAGTGCTGATCGCTGAAGACCATTTGCTGGTGAGAGCCGGTATCCGCGCTTTGCTGGAAAAAGCAGGGGATATCAATGTCCTGGATGAGGCCTCGAATGGGCAGGAGGCGGTCGAAATGACCAGAAATCTAAAACCGGACGTCCTGATTATGGATATTATGATGCCGCGTATGAATGGCATTCAGGCTGCCGAAAATATTCGAAAGATGAAACTTCCCACAAATATTTTGCTGCTCTCCATGTATTCCGACGAAGGACTGGTACATCAGGCTCTTCAGTGCGGCGTGAAGGGCTACGTCCTGAAATCCTCAGTGAGCGAGGAATTAATCCGGGCAGTCCATGCAGTGTCAAATGGACAGACTTATTTGAGCAGCCCTATTTCAGAGATTGTTGAAAGTGTCATACATCCGTACCCCGCCGGGAAGGATGGCGATCCGCTTTCAAATCTCTCGCCGCGCGAAAAGCAAATTCTGCAATTGATCGCAGAGGAACATACGAGCGGTGAGATTGCCAAGATGCTGGTCATCAGCGAAAAAACAGTGGAGAAGCACCGCGCCAGGTTAATGGAAAAATTGAACGTCCGAAATCTTGCGGGCCTGGTGCGCCTGGCAGTGAAATACCGCCTTGTAGACCGCGATACGTAGCCCGGCTTTTCATTGCATCGAGAGACTGCCACTCGAAGGTCGAATACTCTTCATGGTGCGCGGGTATCATTAGAATGAGTAACTCGAAAAATTACAGCTTGAAAGGAGAAACTTATGACCAGTACAGTCCTGATCGTTGATGATGAATATGCCGGACGTCAAACCCTCCAGTCAGTGCTGGAGGGGGAAGGTTATCACATCGAAATGGCAGAGAATGGCTGGCAGGCGATTGAAAAAGCCAAAGCCCTTTTGCCGGATGTAATCCTGCTGGATGTAATGATGCCAGGCATGACCGGTTTCGAAGTTTGCCAGCGTATTCGCAATGATCCCCAGGTGGCGGAAATTCCCATTATTATTCTTACCGCACTGGATGATCGCGAATCCCTGCTTAACTCATTGAAAGCCGGGGCGGATGACTTCATATCCAAGCCTTTTGATCGTTACGAATTACGCGCCCGATTGATTGGGATCACACGCCTCAACCGCTATCATAAGCTCGTGCAGGAACGCACCAAGCTTCAGGAAGCACATTCGCAACTCCTCGGGGCTTATGAAGCAACGATTGAAGGTTGGTCTCGGGCAATGGACTTGCGGGACAGGGAAACCGAAGGCCACAGCCAACGTGTAGCCGGATTGACCGTACAGATGGGGATGGCAATGGGCATGAACCCTCAAGAATTGGTCCACGTGCGCCGCGGCGCGCTCCTGCATGACATGGGTAAATTGGGTGTTCATGATTCCATTTTACTCAAGCCTGATAAGTTGACCGATGAAGAGTGGATCTTGATGCGCCAGCACCCACAGCTTGCCTATAATATGCTCCATCCCATTGAATACCTGCATCCGGCTCTCGATATCCCTTATTGTCATCACGAGAAATGGGATGGTTCCGGCTATCCGCGCGGTTTAAAGGGTGATGAGATTCCTTTGGCCGCGCGTTTGTTCGCCATCGTAGATGTTTGGGACGCGTTGACATCCGACCGCCCGTATCGAGGCGCCTGGACAAATGAAAATGCCCTGGCCTATATAAAGGAACAATCCGGCAAACATTTTGAGCC
>DATDRD010000247.1:0-2457 GCA_035291925.1 Anaerolineales bacterium | reverse complement strand
CAGAAAGCAGACAGACCAGAAAGGTAAACAGGTTTATGAGATGAAAGATTTTCAGGATGAAAGCCCCTGCGCAAGGAAAGCAGGAGAAAAGAACCCTGAATTAACAAGATGAGGAAATACCATAACAGCGGACTCAGCCGCTCGTAGGCAGATAAAAAACGATCCGGGTCGAGATAACGCAAAAGGAAGAGGAGCAGACCCAGGACGATGGAAAGAAGCGCAGAAGTGACTATGAATGCGGGCCGTGCAAGCTTGTTTATTCCGTGCGGTGGACGAAACCCGAGATACATCCACAGGATACAAAACGCGAGCAGGATGCTGATCAGAATCAGCCGCGCGAGCGAGAGGTTCCCGCCCTCGGATGGAATCAAAAGGAGCGCCGTCAGTGCGACTGCGCCCTCTATGGCACAAAGATAGAAAAACCACGAAAGGGGTTTTTGTATTTGCATTAATGAATGAAAAAGCGGAGGTTCTGCTCCGCGCCAACATCTAGAATTGAAACCCGCCGCGTGCAGGAACGACTTTATACGAGAAGTTTTTGACGTAGCTGAAGAGCCGGTCTTGCAGGAAAACCCACTCACCCGAATCAAGGATCTGGCGCGCCTGGGAGACATCGGTTGCCAGCAGGCCAACCTGGATTTGCGGATACGAGCCATAGATCGTTGCCCAGGCTTCCGCGGGTTGCAGACCAAGCCGCTGCACGCCGGGAATGAATTCGCCGATGATGAACTCGAAATACTCCTGGTCGCGTTCGCCGGCGATATCCCAAGTCATTAACACCTTGACAGCCATTTATTAACTCTTTTGATAATCCAACACAACGACGCGCGTTTCATTTGGAAGCCCGCTGCGCGTCACCTTCAGGGACGGCTGGGTCTCGGGCTTCGAGAGTCCCATCTCTTTGATGAATTTGTTCAGCGAGTCCAGCGGGACCTTCACGGCTGGCGTGGAATAATGCATGGGGATGACAAGGTTCGGCTCGATCACGCTGATGATTTCCGCCGCTTTCGCCGCGTTCAACCCTCCCCCGCCGCCCACCGGGACAAGCGCAACATTGATCGTACCCAATGATTCGATCTCCGACTGCGTGGGCGTATGTTTAAGATCACCTAAATGCGCAACTGTGATCCCATCATAGTCAAACACGTAAACTGTGTTGGGCGCCGCGCCATCGCGGTCCTTGCTCTTCTTTTTGTTCGACCCGCCATCCGTCTGGACGCCGGTGATGAATACGCCGCCGATCTCGAATTCTCCGGCGCCGTCAATAACATGCGATACGCCCTTGACTGCGTCCGTATTGTTATGGCCGGGCGCGTCGTGACTTACCGTGACAATATCAGACCTGAGCCTGAGCGCGTCGTAGCCAATGGATTTGTTATCGAATGGATCCGTCACCACAGTCGCGTAGTTGCGCTCGGTGAGACGAAAGCAGGAATGTCCGTACCAGGTAATTTCCATGAAACTGTAGCCTCCGATGGGTATTATACACGGTGTTTTGTTGAGGCTCTCATAAAATACCAACTCTTTCATTCACCAGATCATCCACAAATTTCCAGCGTTTTGTTTTGGTGTAATCGCCGCCTTCAGGATAGAAATATTTTCCATAATACATCCAATTCTCGATGCCAAAGTTCTTGTCTTCAACGCCGTTCTCCAATAGGTAACGATCTATTCTTGCTTTTGCCCAATCTGACAGATCATTATCCCTCTGCCAGCCCAGATACATCGCAACAGATTCAGCGAAATCCTCCAGACGATTGAAATTCCAATTCGAACCACTGGGCTTATCGCCATAGAAATATCCTGCCGCGTTACAGCCCGGTTTTCTCCCGTAGCGACCAGGTTTTTTTTCTGCATTGAAAAGACCTGAATCGGATAAACCTGCCAGTCTTTTTGCCAGAGATAGGACCGGACTGGTGTACCCGCCTGTGTATTTCTCAAGCTGCCGTGATAGCTTCCAGCCATGATTTGCATCCCAGGCATGTGCAAACTCATGGACAACTGTCCATGCGGAAAAGGTCCCCTTCGTGGAAAGGCTAACGCGGTGCAAGAGCGCCTCTCCACCATGTGAGCCGATATCCGCCTTTCTGACGGAGACGCCACCGAGATTACGGATGAACTTATCTTTTCCGCCCAATGCATCCGCAATGAGACCCAGTGCACTATGCAACTTATCCAATTCAGCTTTCGTCCAGGTCCCGATTTTCCATTCACCCCCACCCTCAGGTTTTTCGTCTCCCCAATCTGCAAGCACGTCAACCTGATAATCCGCCTTTAGCCGTGCCAGTTTTGCCTCAGCGAGTTGAGCTTCAGAGCGCTCCATTGGATACTCTCCTCTCTTGTCATCGATAATGTTCAATAAGAGTTTACAACAAACCGCGGGCGAAGTCAAAACAAATATGGTCAGGTTTTATAATTGACCAATCTTTCTCTCAAGGAATATCCATGCCCAATCCC
>DATDRD010000246.1:0-2234 GCA_035291925.1 Anaerolineales bacterium | reverse complement strand
GAACCCGTGGAAGTCACCTTTGACACCATCGGTCAATATCCTCTGGACCGACTGGTTATCTTTGTCGGAAAGATTGTAAACCTGAAGAGTACCCGGTGCAACGAAACAACCTGCGGCCTGTTGCTCAGCAACCCTTCCAATTCATCCGAGACAATTCCCATTTATGTCAACATTCCGTATGGAGAGAACACACCTGCGCCGAGTGAGATGAAACCGTTGCACGACAATTACTCAACGTGGGATATCCGCTTGCGGACCATGGATGGGGAATATGCTTTCGTCGGTCAAACAATCCGCGTTACAGGCCGCATCTGGGAAACGACGGATGGGGATGTGTGCATTTCGGATATTTTCGAGATCGAACTGGCGCGGTGAATTTGTCCGAAATTTTAACAAGGAAGAGTTATGCAGCATGACTAGCATAAGAATGCCCGATGTGCGCCGAGCAAATCCCGCTCGCGGCTCTCCAAAGTTTACTTTGTGACCTTCGTATGTAAGACTTTATGGCAAAATAATTTGCAATCGTTGCGGGATGATTTCGTATTCAAAATCCTGGATCCATTCGGGGAGCAATTCCCCATCCGTGTGCGCTGGTGAAGGTGTGTCAAGATGAATCGAAATATGCGTGGCTTGAACTTCACGCATTCCCTCCATTTCGACGTAACTCCCTTTATCTTCATTGAACGCACGCGGCAATGCCTGAAACAGCCCCAGGCGTGTCCCCCGATACCCAAAGGCGAGAGCCAATTTTCCATCAAACGGATCAGCGTGCGGCGTCATGAAAAAGCCGCCTGTCCGTCGCCCGTTTCCGATTGAGATCAGAGAAAACATCCCGCTGTATTCCCCATCATCCCATTTGACATTTCCGCTCCATTCGGGTTTATCCAAAATGGCTTGCACCGCTGCCACCAGATACCTCGCCATGCCCTTGATCCAATGGATTTTTTCATGCTTGATGGTGACATATGGTTCCAGCCCGGCCGCCGAATTATTGACGAAATAACGGTCATTCAATTTACCCAGATCCATGGCCCGTGTTTTCCCTGCCGCGATGACTTTCGCAGCTTCATTCAAATCCGTTGGCAAGCCAAGCGCAAAAGCAATGTCATTGGCTGAACCCGTCGGCATGATGCCTAAAGGACCCAGGACTTTTTTTTCAGAATTTGCAGCTCGAACCAGGCCATTCGCCGCATCGCCGACCGTGCCGTCGCCGCCCGCCACAATGATCGGTGAGAAACCTTCACGGACGGCACGCTCCACCAATTCAACAATCTGCCCCTTACTCTGCGATACATCCAATTCAAAATCCACGCCCGCGGCTTTGAGAGCCGCCTCCGCCTCAGCCCAGCGTTTCTGTGAGTTCCAGCGATTTGAGTAAGGATTCAAAATAGCTTTGGCAGTCATCGGCCCTCCACGAGGTGGCTTTGGTCAATTTTACCTGAATTCCAACTCTTCACTTGCGACAATCCCACTGCAAAGAAAATGAGCATGCAGCCAAAAATCTGAATCCCGGTCAGTGTTTCCTTCAACAGCAGCCAGCCCGCGAGCACAGCAAACACGGATTCGAGGCTCAGGATCAGCGCGGCATCCGCAGGAGGGGTATGTCTCTGCGCCCAAACCTGCAATGTATAGCAAAGTCCAAGAGAAAAAACCGCCGTGTAGACCGCTGCACCTACCAAGGACCATGTAAAAACAGGCTGCTCGATGAAAATTCCGAGAAGGAGATTGAGGATTCCACAGATCAGCAATTGCCCAACCGAAAATGACATGGATTCGAACCTGGACGCGAACTTCCCAAGCAGCGAAACGTGTAATGCCCAGAATAGCGCGCCGACCAATTCCAAAGTGTCTCCCGCGCGGACCTCAAACCTGCCCCCTGTTGAGAGAAGGAATGCGCCAACTCCGGCCATTCCCACTGCAACAGCAACTAACCAATGTGGCTTTTCGCCCCACCCGAAGAAAAGTACGATCGGGACCATTACAACATAGAGACTGGTGATGAACCCTGCGTTGCCGGCTGTCGTATAGAGCATCCCAGCCTGCTGCAGAGCCGCCGCAATAAATAATAGGACACCTGCAACCGACATCCATTTGTATTGTTCGCGTGGGTAGCTCAGGATTGAAACCTGACCTGTCGGGCTGGAAGCCCGAACTACCCGCAGTGCAAACGGCAACACAACCAACCCTGCCAGGATGTATCGCGCTCCATTGAAGAAATAAACACTCCCTAATTG
>DATDRD010000245.1:0-7981 GCA_035291925.1 Anaerolineales bacterium | reverse complement strand
TTCAGGATGGGTCATGTTTCTGAAATTTGTTTACAATAACTGTATTCCCAAATCTTATGAAATTCGGCCTTCGTAACACTTCATTTATCTATCCCAACGGTACTGGCGAGATCTGGGAAGATACCAAAACCCACATCCAGCGCGCGGAGAAAGATGGGTTCGACTCATTCTGGGTAATGGATCACTTCTACCAGCTCCCCGAGCATGGCTCACAGGAGGAACCGTTCCTCGACGCGTGGACAGCCCTCCCTGCGCTGGCGGCGGTGACGAGTCGCATTCGGCTGGGGGCAATGGTCAGCCCGGTCGGGTATCGAAATCCTGCTCTGCTTGCGCGCATGGCGGCGAGCCTCGATCATATCAGCGGCGGGCGGATGAATTTCGGCTTCGGCGCGGGTGGATTCAAGCCTGAATATCGATCTTACGGGTTTGAGTTTATTGAAAAGGCTTCGACTCGTCTTGCTCAAATGAAGGAGGCTTTGCAACTCATCCTGGGCTTGTGGACGAATCCGCGCTTTACGTTTCATGGAAGATACTTCCACGCTGAAGATGCCATTCTCGAACCCAAGCCATTGCAAAAGCCTCACCCTCCGATCCTGATCGGAGGCGTGGGTTCGAAGGTCACCTTGCGGATCATCGCCGAACTGGGAGACGCCTGCAATTTATGGGGTCCGCCTGCGGAGTTCGTCAAGCAAAGGGAAACACTCAAACGTCACTGCGAAGAAGTTGGGCGGGATGAATCCACGATTGAAAAGACAACTTATGATCTCGTAATCTGCGCCTCCACAGAGTCCGCGTTGCAAACAAAAATCGAAAGGCTCCTGCCAAAAGGCGTCGAGCCATGGATGGCGCTGGTTGGGACATCGTCACAACTGATCGACATTGTTGGAGAGTATGAACGCTTCGGCGCTGATCATCTGTGTTTGGATTTTGCAGGGAATGATGAAGAGTCGTATTCGTTGTTTGTGGAAGAGGTGATGGGGAAGTTTTTATGAAAAGACAGGCCGCGCTCATCACGCGGCCTCTCTAATTACTGCTCACTGATTGCTGGAAACTGAACCTAATCCAACTTCCCCGTAATCGTGCTCATCTTCAACTCGCCAATTGCCTTTGTGATCTGGATATCGCGCGGGCATGCCATGCTGCAATTGAATATTGTGTGGCAACGGGCAACGCCGGATGTCCCACTGATGATATGCATGCGTTCGGATGCGGCCTCATCACGGCTGTCGTAAATAAAGCGATGCGCGGTCACCAGCGCCGCCGGGCCTAAATAATCGTCACTTGCCCAGTAAGATGGGCAGGAGGTGGTACAGGCCGCGCACAAAATACATTTGGTGGTGTCGTCGAAGCGGGCGCGCTGTTCGGGAGATTGCAAACGTTCCCTCCCGTCCGCGGGAAGCGGGGATTCGTTGATGAAATAGGGCAGGACTTTTTTGTAGTTATCAAAGAACGGTTCCATATCCACGATCAGGTCTTTGACCACCTTCAGTCCCAGCAGGGGCTCAACCGTGATCGAAGTTCCCATATCGCGCACCAAAACCTTACATGCCAGATAGTTTCGCCCGTTGATTCGCATGGCATCTGATCCGCATACGCCGTGCGCACACGAACGACGGAATGAAAGCGTGCCATCGTTATATCCCTTCACATGCTCGAGCAGATCAAGGATGCGGTCCGTCTCTTCGGCTTCAAGAGTATAGGTTTCATAGTGGAACTTCTTATCCACTTCCGGGTTATAACGAAATATTTTTAAAGTTACCTGCATGGTTCCTCACTAATAAACGCGCGCCTTCGGTTGGTATTTCGTGATCACAACGGGCTTGTAACCGATCGTGACTTTTCCGTCTTTCTTCGATGCCAGGGTATGCTTCAACCAATTCTGGTCATCCCGTTCAGGATAGTCCTCGCGTGAATGTCCGCCGCGCGATTCCTTTCTGTTCAACGCACACTCTGCCACCACTTCCGCAACTTCAAGCATGTTGCCAATTTCCCACGCGTTCAATAATTCCGTATTGAATATCTTGCCCGTATCCGTCACACATACATCCTTGAAGCGCGCCTGTAATGACCTGACCCTTTCGAGCGCTTCCCTCATCCCCTTTTCACTGCGATAGATGCCGACATCATCGAACATGACCTTCTTCAGCTCAGTGGATATCGCGAACGCGTTCTCTTTGCCGGACCCGTTCCTCAAAGTTTCAAACTGGGACCTCGCGCCTGCTTCCGCGTCGACGGGCAGGTTCTGATACTCAGCCTGTTTCGCGTACTCCGCGGCTTTGAGCCCCGCGTGCTTGCCGAAGACGACGATGTCAAGCAATGAATTCGTGCCGAGACGATTCGCTCCGTGCACAGAGACACATGCACATTCACCCGCGGCATACAGCCCGGGGAAGGGTGTGTTCCTTTCGTCAATTACGACTTCACCGTACTTATTTGTGGGAATGCCGCCCATTGTGTAATGTGCAGTCGGCTGGATGGGCATCAACTGTGTGATCGGATCAACGCCGAGATACACGCGGCAGAAATCTATGATATCGGGCAGTTTTGCCAGGACTTGTTCACCGGTGATTGTATATGGAGAGCCATCTGGATTTGTGCGCCCGTCCATCGCAGCATATTTGTTCACGGATTCAGGGCGAACGTCAAGATAGACATAATTCCTGCCGTTCACGCCGCGCCCCTCGCGGATCTCGGTATAGATGGCGCGCGAGACAACATCGCGCGATGCCAGATCCTTCACGCTTGGCGCGTACTTCGGCATGAAGCGCTCGCCATTGCCGTTGATCAGAATACCGCCTTCGCCGCGCACGCCCTCGGTAATGAGGATGCCGAGCTTATAAATGCCCGTCGGATGGAATTGAAAAAACTCCATGTCTTCGAGAGGCAGGCCGCGGCGTAGAAGGACCGCCGCTCCATCCCCTGTATAAGCATAGGCGTTGGAAGTCACCTCGAAGATACGGCCATGTCCGCCCGTGGCAAAGATCACGGCTTTGGCATGAAAGGTGTGTAGTTCGCCTGTGGCGAGTTCCACAGCGACAACGCCTGCGGTCTTGCCGCCTTCGGCGATTAGAAAGTCCAGCACCTGATATTCATCAAAGAAATTGACTTTGTTCTTCAAGCATTGTTGATACAAGGTCTGCAGGATCATGTGACCGGTTCGGTCCGCGGCGTGTGCCGCGCGGCGGACGGGCTTGCCTGTCTCGTTGTTGGTGTGACCACCGAACGGTCGCTGGGAGATCTTGCCTTCGGGTGTGCGGTCAAAGGGCAAGCCCATGTGTTCGAGTTCGAGCACCGCGTCGATGGCTTCCTGGCACATGAACTCGATGGCATCCTGGTCGCCGAGATAATCCGAACCTTTGACCGTGTCATAGGTGTGCCATTCGGGTTTGTCTTCCTCGTAATTGCCGAGCGCCGCACTGATGCCTCCCTGTGCCGCGCCCGTGTGTGAACGAGTAGGATAGAGCTTGCTGATGACGGCCGTCTTGGCGCCGCGCGAGGCATACAGGCCAGCCATGAGTCCCGCGCCGCCCGCGCCGACGACGATTACGTCAAATTGATGAACATTTGCCATGAAAGAATGCTCCTAAGAATTAATCACCACAAAGTTCACGGAGTATGCAGAGATGAAAAGAAAAAGAGAAAACTCCGTGCTCTCTGTGGTGAATATTTATGAAATCCAAATCACATAAATCGCGATCGCATTCGCTACGATTGCATACGCGATGATGATATTGCGGAACCAGCGCCGCGCAAACGCGCCTGTGAAGTAATCGTCCAAAATTTCAAGTACGCCATGCACGCCATGCCCTGATGCAACCAGTACGAACGCGATAACCATCAATTTCGCGAGGAAGGTCATCCCGATATATGCGCCGATAGGATTTCCAGTATGATTTGGGAAGAACGCCCAGTATAAAATGTCGGCGAAGTTCGCCCCCGTCTGTGCGCTGACGATCAACGCGCCTACAATACCCGCGAGAATCAAACCATACATCGCAATCACAGTGATGCGCGTGAAGATCCACATGATGGTTTCAAAGTTGAAACCGCGTTTGGAAAGAGGAAGTGTTCTTGGTTTCGCGGTTTCCATCCTAACCTCCCAACACGTTTTGCAACACAACAAAAATCGCGAAGCCACAAACCAGAGCGTAAGCCACCCACTCGATGGTGATGGCCTGGCGATAATGCTCGATCAATTTCGGTGATAAATCTAGGATGGTGATGCGCAGGCCGTTGATGGCATGGAACAGCCCCAAGACAAGCAAAATGATTTGGAATACCCAGTTACTGAAAATGGCATTGACTGAATCCACACCTGCCAATACCAGGATGTACAGCGTGAAGAAGATGAATAACGCGCTCCCGCCGATACGATGCAGGATATAGCTCAAAAACGGACCCTGTCCCTTGTAGCGCAGGGCGGTGGAAAGGCTGACATTCCTTTTCAAGCCCATTGAAGCCTCCGAAGTGAAATTAAGAGTCTGAACGGCACTATTTTACCCCGTGACACTCCAAACCGCTAATGAATATCGTTTTTGTAAAACAAAAGCCGCATCTGTGAGGATGCGGCTCACTGTTCATTGATAACTGTTCACTAATTACTGACAACCGTCCTCGGTGGCGGAGCGAACTCTTCAATTGCCTTGACCACATCCGCAAGCGGTCTGACCTTTGCAACCGAAGATTTCTTCTTTCCAACGCCAATGCTATCCAGCACGAGCGTGCGCTTGAGCAATTGGATTCCGAAGGCGGGGTCGACTCCCTTGGGACAAGCCTGTGAGCACGCCCCCGCTAGATGGCATTGATACGGGCCGTGGAAAATGTCAATTGCTTCGAGGCGTTCTTTCAACCCGCAGTCGCGGTTATCGGCAGTGTAGCGATAAGCCTGGGCCAATGCCTGAGGTCCAAGGAAAAGCGGATCAGTCGCAACGGTGGGGCAAGCTGCGAGACACAGTCCACACTTAATGCAGTAAGTGAATTGCGAAAAGGCTTCGCGTTCTTCAGCAGATTGGATGAACTCACCAGTAGGTTCGTCAATCTCCTGCGGATTTGGATGAATGATGAACGGCTTGATTGTGACGTGCTTTTCGATGAGCGGCTCCAGATTGGGGACAAGGTCTTTGACGTTGGGATAATTCAGAAGCGGCGCGACGGTGACCACATCCGTGCCGAGATGAAGCAACTGAGTCTGACAGGCAAGTTGCGGCAAGTCGTTAATGAACATGCCACACGAACCACATACACCCATGCGGCAGGACGACCGCCAAGCTAATGTCGGTTCTTTCTCAGCCTTGAGTTGGTGCAACGCCTCAAGCACGGTCATGCCTTCGGTAACGTTCAGGGTGTAGGAATCCCAATGAGGAGCGGAATCGGTTTCTGGGTCAAAGCGGCGGACGCGGAAGGTGATCTCTCGCGGGGTTATTGTCTTATGCGAAGCAGTCATGTTCATCCTCCGATTTTGAAACTAAACGTCCACCACGTAACATAAGTGCCGAAGCCGAAAATGAAAAGCCCGAACAACACAATGCCAACATCCACAAGTTTTGCAAGCGCAGGTGTAAGCGGCAACTCACGGATAATTCCGCGCAAGCCGTAAAGTCCATGATACAAACCCGCCGCAAGCAATAAGATGTAAAGGACGAATTGAGCAATACTACGTCCGCGCTCGATCATCACTTCAAAACTGCGCGCCTCTTCCACACTCATGCCATAAAAGACGGGAGCATAGTGCATGATAGCGAAGTGCGTCCCGAGCAATACCACAATGATTGGGATGACAAGCAGATGTAAAGACCATAAACGTGTTTCGCGCATGGGATACCTCCTACGGGAAGAACAAACTCGAACCGCCGAGAATAATGATCAACCCAGCCAGTGCCATAATGACATAAGTCAAAGGGCGGTGTCTCATCACGGATGACGAATACGGATACACAGGCTCCTTGGGTTTACCGAGAAAGAATCCCAACTCAGTGAGCAGTAATCGCACGCCGTTCATTGCGTGGAAAACCGCTGCGGCAAAGAGCAAATACTCGACCACCTTGAATGGTGGCGAAGCGAAGAGCGCCATCAATCCCTGCCATGCTTCGACGCCGCGCATACGGTTTGCTGTTTCAATGATGTGCAGGACCATGTACGCGATCAACCCCATTCCCGAGAGTCGATGTCCCAAATATAAATAGCGTTCAAAGGTATAACGTCCCGCGTACACCCAGCCTTTCAAGCCGAGTCTATTTGGGTATGATTTTGGAGAATTTGAATTCATAGTTACTCCTAATATTTCCTCTCCACAGGTTTCCACATGGAGATATCAACAGGGATGTAATCCAACTTGGGACCTTCGGGTGTAAAACTCGCCATGGTGTGCTTTAACCAATTCTCATCGTCACGAGTTTTGTAATCGCGGCGCGCATGTCCGCCGCGTGACTCGGTGCGAGTCAAACCACCAAACGTTGCGACCTCAGCCACATCGATCATGAATCCCGTTTCAATCGCGCGTTCCAAATCGGTGTTATAACGCAGGCTCTTATCCTTCAACGAAATGTGTTTATATCTTTCCTTCAACTCACGGATCTTATTCAAGCCCGCTTGCATTTGTTCGCCTGTGCGGAAGACACCCATGTTGGCATCCAATGTCTTGCGTAACTCTTTGCGGATTTGATAATGGTCTTCGCTTCCTTTGGACTCAAACAACGCTTCGATCTTTGACCATTGGGCCTGCGCGGCCTCAACAGGTGCCTCCGCCGCTGACGCATTCGCGGCATACCGCGCCGCCTCCGCGCCAGTGACCCGCCCCCACACCAGACATTCCGCCGTTGAGTTTGCACCGAGTCTGTTTGCGCCATGCAAAGACACACAGGAAACTTCTCCTGCCGCCCAAATATTCTCAGCCGGCGTGTGACCTTTGATGTCCGTATGCACGCCGCCCATCGAATAATGTGCCACTGGGCGAATTGGGATCGGTTTTTCGATGGGGTCAAGCCCGATGTGTTTGATGGTCACTTCACGGATGAGTGGGAGACGTTCAAGGATTCTTTCCCTGCCGAGGTGACGTAAATCCAAATTCAAGTAATCCAACCCATCAGGTCCGGGGAAGCCGCGGCCTGCTTCTATCTCAGTCATCTCAGAACGCGAGACCATATCGCGCGGCGCAAGTTCCATTGCTTTGGCGGCATACGTTTCCATGAAACGTTCGCCATTGTTATTGACAAGATAGCCACCCTCGCCACGGCATGCTTCCGTCATCAAAATCCCGCTAGGAATCAATCCCGTTGGATGGAATTGCACGAATTCCATATCCTTAAGTGGAAGGCCTGCGCGATACGCCATTGCGAGTCCGTCGCCTGTGACGGTTTCAGAATACGTGGTGAAACCAAATATCTGACCTGCGCCGCCAGTTGCGATGATGAGCGCTCTACCGCGTATCAACGCAAAACGGCCGTTGATCATATCGATCATCGTCAAGCCTGCGAAACGATTATTTTCAATGATGATGGATGTGACAAAACCTTCATCATAACGATTGATCTTTCGCGTCGCGGTGTGCTTCATCAACGTGTCGTACAGGGTTTGCATTTCGAGATGCCCTGTCTTGTCAGCGGCGAAAACGGCTCGGGGATAGGTGTGCCCGCCAAACGGTCGCTGGGCGATGCGCCCGTCTTCACGCCGAGACCAGGGAATGCCCCAATGATCCAAATGCAAAATTTCCCTCGGCATTTCATGGACGAAGAAATCCACCACGTTCTGGTCAGCCAAAAAGTCCGAACCTTTGACCGTATCCCACGCGTGGAGTTCGTAACTATCGCCCTCGTCCTGCCGCATGACGGCGGCTGTACCGCCCTCCGCCGCAACCGAGTGCGCGCGCATCAATTGAAGTTTGGAGACCAATGCAATATCCAACTCCCCCTTACTCTGCTGGGCGGCTTCAAGCGCGGCGCGCAAGCCCGCCAAGCCCGTACCCAAAATGACCAGATCGTGATTG
>DATDRD010000244.1:0-5701 GCA_035291925.1 Anaerolineales bacterium | reverse complement strand
GATAAATACCACATCACCTGTTTTTACCTGATAAGTCTCTTCACCAATAGTGATCCTCGCTTCTCCGCGCAGGACATATTGTTCGTGTTCGACCGTGTTGGTGTGACGCGGCATCCCGCCTCCCTTTTGCATGGTGAAGCGGCGCAGGGCAAAGTTCGGGCCTTCCTGCGCGGAGATAAGTACCTGGATGATCGTGTCCTTTCCAGCAGCCACGTTTTTGGCCTCTACATCATTTGCATGTTTGACTGGCATAAGAACCTCCAACTACCTTCCTGTCATTGCGTCCTTCGGGAAGCAATCTCGTGTTCAAAGGTTACTTGAGATTGCCACGTTCGCCTTGGTCTCGATACAGTCTCGACGAACGCTCGACTTACTCGACCAGCGGCTCGCTCGCAATGACGTTATGGTATCACCGTATTCGTTGGCCAGGGTGTGTATGTTGGCAGGATGGGCGACGGCACGACTGGCAAAGTCGTTATCGCAGGCAGCAGCGTGGCTGTGGGCTGGAGTAAGGGAGTCTGGGTATGGAGAGGCGTCGGGGGAACGGTTGGGGTGAGAGTCGAGTCTGTATTCCGCCTCAACAGGCTGAGGGTCAGAAAAGAAGCGGCGACCAGAATGAATACCACGCCCGCCGCGCCTCCGATGATCCATGGCAGCCAGTCCGTGTCATTCCTGACGATCAGCTTGAAATTGGGCGGCACCGAGATCAAAACGACCGTGGTGTTATCATGACCGCCGCGCGAGTTTGCAAGTTCGATCAACGCCTGCGCTGCTTCCTTCAAACTGGGTTTCGAGCGGATCACCTCAAGGATCTCATCGTTCCACGCAAGGTCCGTCAGGCCGTCACTGCACAAAAGCACAACATCCTCAGGCAACAACTGAAAACCCTGATTGCTCTCCGTGGGTTGATCGTCTCCACCACCAGATACCCTCATGCGGAAATCGGGATCGGGCGGAGACGGCGAACCAAGATAACGCCGGATGACATGCACATTCGGGTGCTCACGTGCCATCTCGGGCGTAAGAATGCCCTTGTCAATCGCCTCCTGCACCCAGGTGTGATCAATCGTCAGTTGTTGGATGCGCCCGCCGCGCACCAGATAAATGCGCGAGTCCCCCACGTACGCGGTATACAGTTTATCGCCGAGAATCCACGCGGTGGCGCAGGTCGCGCCCATGCCTTTCAGATCCTCATTCGAAGCCGAGTGCGCGGCGATGGCATCGCTGGCTTCAGCGACTGCCTGCGCAATGGTCTGGCGCGCATGCCGCCCATCGCTTTGGGCAACTTCCTGCATGATGTGATTGACCGCAAGCTCCGCGGCGACTTCACCGCCGCGGTGCCCGCCAATGCCATCTGCAAGCACGGCAAAGAGCACGGGCATCCTGTCATTTCGGCCCAAGACAAATGAGGCCACAGCATAGCGGTCTTCATTGTTCTTGCCGGTCATGCCGGGATGCGTTTGAGCATCGACGTTCAGGTGGGCGCGCGAGGTACGTATCATGAGGCGGATTTCTTCAAGACGACCTTCGGTTCAGACTCAGCCGGAGGCTGGTTCAGATCAAAGCGGTAGAGCAACTGCCCAAAGTGAACTCTGTCTCCATGCGCCAGGCGACAACCTGCACGCAGCACAGGTTCATAATTCACCCACGTACCCGCAATTGAACCATGATCATAAATGATAAAGCCTCCGTCTTCGGTCCGTTTGATGCGGGCATGCAGCGGCGAAACGGATGGGTCGTCCAGCACACGGATGGATTGCACAGGGTCCGTGCCAAACGTCATATCCGTTTCCGCCACCGGGATGGGTGAAACGCTGGCTGGCTCGCCTCCATTCGTCAGGCGGATGAGATAAGCGGGCGCCTCTGGCATGCGGCTGGGTTTGGCCTGCAGCCAGCCTGCACGGCGCGGTTCGGTCTTTGATTTCCTTGTAGCCGAAACAGGTGGCTCCGTCAATGCCACAACAGGCTGTGTGAGCGGGTCTTCAAAGCGCTTGCGGCTCTCGCGGCGCCGCTTGAACAACTCGCCTCCCACTCTTCCCCTCAGGAGGATGACCAGCAATGCCAGCCCCGCCAGGCCGATTGCTCCCAGGACCAGATAGGAGCGGTAACGGGCAAGCAGCGCCTGTATGCCTCTGGGCGGCTGCATCACGGTCAACGTGATGGGAATCCCCATGCTGGATTTTTGCAGGCCCAGCACATCTTCTGCCTCCACAATGACCTCGTGCTGGCCACTCTTCTCGTAAACGCTCAGATCCCAGGCAAACTTTTCAAAAGGTTGCGCGGTATTCTCTGCAACCAGCTGACCATCCACATACAAGGAGGTGCGCCTCAATTCGCGTGTATGTGCATCAGGAAACTCGATGATGATCTCAATGACCTGTTGCTCTGGAATCAATACCTCCGCGTTGTACGGATCTTCCGCGGGTGGCCGGCGCGTAATCTGCAAAGGCGGTGAAACGAGGATCGGGTTCGGCGGCTGGATATCCACGCTGAAGGTTTTGTCCAGCGCGGAGATCATTCCCTGTGCGGATTTCACAGTGATACCAAGTGAGTGCTCACCCGATGTCGAGAGCGAGGAGGTGTACGTTAGCATGTAAGTATGCCGCAGGGGAGCAAGGGACAGGTCGAGGTCCGGGAAGGCTTCTCTTCCTGAAAACGCAAAGAACGTTCCGCCTGTTTGCAGTGCGAGCGATTTGAACGCGTTTGCACTGGCTGTGGGGAAATATCCCTCCGCATCCACAAACCAGACGAAGACGCGTACCTTTGAATCCGCCGCCTGTTGGATCAACGGCGCGACGGTGTTATCGATGTTCGGGTCGTCCATGTGCGGCGTGATGAAAAGGATGGAACGCTTCATGCCCGGCTGCGGCACAGGCGCGTTGACCGTATCGAGCGCGATGGAAAGAGTTTGCAGGTTGGGAGTTGTATTGCGAAAATCCGGCTTGAATGAATCCAGGCTCACAAACCAGTCGTTTACATTTGCATGGGTGATGAGCGAACCAGATAACGAGACCAGGCTCAAGTCGTCGCGCGAATCGTCAGGTTGTGCGCCCACCCATTGACTCAAGGCTCCCACCACCTGTGTGAAGCGCTGCGTGCCGTTCGCATCCCGAACAGCCAGCGCGGGACCGGGGTTGATGGCAACCACGATCTGCACCGGCGTCATGGATTCGGTGAGCGTATCTATGGGGTGCGGCTGGCCGTCTTCATAGACCGTCAGGTCATTGGGCTGGAGGCCAGCTATGAACTGTCCGCCCGCGTCGTAAACGTCCACAAGTGCGGCGACCTGTGGGAAACCTTGCGCGTCGATCGAGGCGATCTCAGCATACGCCTCCGTCTGTGCGCGCGCGGTTTGAGGTGCGACGAACACCAAAGGAATGGCGAACAAGCCTACGCCTAGCCAGAACGCAAGTGTCCTACGCATTCGCCTCGAGTATCACGGGAGCATTATCCTGTGGCTTTGTCAGTCGCATATAGGTAAGTGCCCATGCGGACTGGACATAAGCCGTCAATATCCCGTTCAATATGAGCAGGATAGGCAGGTAAACAGCGCAGCAAACTCCCGCGATCAAGAGTGGAGTTCTTTCTGCTCCTGCTGCAAACCCAATCGCCAGCGGGAACACGGCGATGATCACTGGGATTGCAAACGCAATGCTGACAACGGCCGAGCCGATGAAAAGAATGAGCGCCATCACGATCATCGTCCCGATATTGGCACGCACCACTTCCCAGCCTCTTCGCAAGCCATCACCAATCCCCAGGTCTTCCAGCACGATGGCGGCGTTGGCCTGTTCGATCACAACCATAACGGCCCAGGAGATCGGGATCAAAAGGCACAACAAGGGAATAATGCAAATGAAGCCAATCCCTGCAGTGATCACGCCAAAGAATATCAGCGGGAGAAAGATCAGCAGAAACATCAGCCCGATCAGAAGCGACAACCCGAAGACGCGCCAGAAATAGGGCATGCTTTCAGAGAACACCTCACCAAAAATAAGCCGCTCCGCGCCTTGTTCGGCTTGATACGTGCCTTTGATCAAACCTATTCTGCTGATCGTTCCAAGGAAGATGCTCAATACGACCAGTATAAGGATGAGAACGACAAACACTGCAACGACCCAGGGATTGTCACTGATCCATTGGCTGATCTGATCAAAGATGCGCTCGAATTCTGAAAAAGGCTGACCGCCACCGGGTCCCGATCCACCCCCGCCGCCGCCTCCGCCACTACTTCCACCGCCCCCGGCGCGGGAGCATCCCGCGAAAATGCCGAAGATCCACAGGACCTTGTGTTTCCAAATGATCTGCCACGCACGCGACAGGACTTCACCAAAATTGAAATTCATTTTGACTCCTTATTGATCCAATCAGTCGTAAATCTCATTACTCCCATTCGATTGTAGCGGGTGGCTTGCTCGTAATATCATACACGACCCGATTGATTCCGTCTACTTCGTTGACAATACGGTTTGCCACCGTTGCCAGCAGGTCATGCGGCAGGCGCGCCCAGTCGGCGGTCATGAAGTCCTCGGTCGTCACTGCGCGGATCGCGGCCGCTTCCTGGTAAGTCCTTTGATCCCCCATCACGCCAACCGACCTTACGGGAAGCAGTACCACAAATGCCTGTGAAGTCTCTGCCTTCCTTCCCAAAAAGCCTGCTTTGGATAATTCCTCGATCAGGATGGCATCCGCCGCCCGCAAACGGGATACGCGCTCGCGCGTTACCGCCCCGATACAGCGCACGGTCAAACCCGGACCCGGGAACGGCTGCCGCCAAACCAGCGACTCGGGCAACCCGAGCGCTTCACCGACTGCGCGTACCTCATCCTTGAACAAATATCGTAGCGGTTCGACCAGCTCAAACTGCATATCCTTCGGCAGACCACCCACGTTATGATGCGTCTTGATCTTCTCAGCTTTGTTCCGATCCGGCGCGGACGACTCAACGACATCGGGATAAATTGTTCCCTGCACCAAAAATCCCGGCTGGCCAAGTTGCTTTGCCTGTTCCTCAAACACACGAATGAACTTCTCCCCAACGATCCTGCGTTTTTCCTCCGGTTCAGTTACTCCCCTGAGTGCGGAGAAAAACTCGTCAGACGCCTCTACCGTTAATAGTTCAGCACCCAGATGTTCCCGAAATGCCGAAGCGACCT
Organism: Anaerolineales bacterium; assembly: GCA_035291925.1. Classification (GTDB taxonomy): domain Bacteria; phylum Chloroflexota; class Anaerolineae; order Anaerolineales; family Villigracilaceae; genus Defluviilinea. Next base: position 545 of record DATDRD010000244.1, on the reverse strand, counting down.
GTTCTCCTTCGTTTTTTCGCAAAAGACCCGTATCCACAAAAACAGCCACCAGTTGGTCACCGATGGCTTTATGGACAAGCGCCGCCGCGACGGATGAATCCACGCCGCCGCTCACTGCCGCGAGCACGCGTGGTCCCTGAGCTTTGTCGACACTCGATTTGCTAAGCAAATCGCCTGGCGCAAGTGCAGGTGAGGGTTCATTTCCAACCTGCCTGCGAATGCGAGTGATGGATTCCTCGATAATGGACGCGGGAGTCCAATTCGGCTTCACACCACAAATATCGATCACAAAATGCTTGAGCAGTTTCTCCCCGTTCGGCGTGTGGTGCACTTCGGGGTGGAATTGCACGCCGAAGTATTTGCGCTTCATATCCCCTATCGCCGCGAAGGGACTGTTGCCGCTCCTCGCCAGCACGATGAATCCCTCAGGCATGCGCGTGATGCGGTCGCCGTGCGACATCCATACTTTGGAGATCACGTCGAGCATGCTGCCGCGCATTGCTGGCTCGATCTCGGCGGGACCATATTCGCGCTGCGCGGAGGCA
>DATDRD010000243.1:0-2637 GCA_035291925.1 Anaerolineales bacterium | reverse complement strand
CGACAAATTGAGTTGCGTCATGCACAGCACGATGTCGCCGCCCGCATCAAACGCTGACCCTCATCCCTTCGACGTTGCTCAGGACAAGCCTGCAACCGGCAAAACTGCCTGGTCTCCCCCACGCGCATATCCGCATTACATATAATGTCGGACGAACCGTTATTCAACAAGCGCGTGTGCGAATAGACTCAGACGATTCACTCACACGATCCCCACTCAATTTTTCATAATCAACTCTTGGGACTTCGACGCGGCAAGCCGTATCAATTCTATCGAGCAACGGACCCGAGATCCGCCTTTGATATTTCGTCACCAGTGCATGTGCGCAGGCCGTCTCGCCCCGTCGGGCTCGCGGCCCGAACGGGGTGCAGGGCTTGAGTGAGTCACCATAATATCCACACGGGCAGGGATGCACACAATTGGACAGGTTTTTCCTGCTCGCTAAGGGAGAGAAGAGTGATTTTGAGGGTGCATTTTACAAACTCTGCCATTCATAACCATGAATTTAATAAAATCGGCGTTGGGCTGGATGAACTGGCCAATATATCTCCTTGTTCAAGCTTTGTTTTGAAAAAAGGCAGCTCTGTTTCAAGAGAACAAAGATGAGAGGTTTTTGGAAAAGAGTTATTTGTTAATGTAATTGCTTGCGTAACGTTCAAAGTTGACGCGAAAATTTTCCAACCACGATTCAATAAATACCCCGGATTCGAACATTGGCAATAAATCCACGGCCAAATCAGATGAAGATATTCCTGCAATCTTGTCCTTCAGGGCCAACATGGCAGACTTCATTGTATATGGTTTTTCCCCATCCTTCGTAAGTTTTTCATCCAGAGGTTGAATACCCTTCTGCATGAACCACAACAAATCATAGTAGTCGCGGCCTTTGATGAAAGCACCCTCCCGGCCGCGTTGGAAGTTGCGTTCCAGACAGGCGATCATCTTGCCGGCCATCATAGTCTCCAGCGAAAAATGAGATGGCACAAAACTACGACCAAGATAAAAAACCGGTGTATTCTGCAGGACAGCAATCTGATTGTGGTGACTGACTTCCACTTTGAGATGAAGGGCTTCGTTGCGATGGGGGGAGAGACCCAACTCATTCAGTACGGGCAGTTTGATGGTCACGCGCAAAATGCGGTTCTCCCCCTGTTGGGATTTGATCTCAATCGGATCATACGCCAGGGACTTGCGGAACAATCCGGTTAAGTCGTCGGCCAGATTGGACAGATCGATCCCTGTGCTATTATCAAAATCAAGGTCTTCGGATAAACGGTTCAAGTCATACACAACATGCAGGCAGGTCCCGCCGTAGAAATTCAAACGGCGATATTTAGGATGGTTGTATATAAAGTCAAGCACATAGGCCTGCAATACTTCTTTGAGCAGGATGCGTTTTGTTTCAAGGGCTAGAAGCGGGTCTTTGGAATCAAGAGTGTGTTGTAATGTTTGGATCAGGGATGCCATACATTGCTCCGAAAGTTGTTCAGGATATCCATCAATTTGCGCGACTGGCTTACCTCCACGAAGCGGGAAAACTCTTTTCGGTCGGTTGCAGTGAGCTCGTCAAGGTTAAGGCGCAGTTCCTCAGTGAGATTTATTTTGGGGCTTCGATAAGAGGCGGGCAGGGGTCGCAGATATAGATAATCAAACAATGCCTTTGCCACGGATGCCTGGGCGAAGCGAATGCCGAAATATTCTGTAATGGTAAAACCACGGTATAGATCGTCTCGGATGTTTCTGTACCAGAATGTCCCGATGGAATTAACGATCCTGCGTGTATTTTTGGTTGTGATGCAGGTGATGGGATAGGTGACTTCGGTCAGGAGGTTGTGCTGCTGTAGGATGAATTCGAGGGAAAGATAGGACTGCGGAATCAGGATTGCACTGACCGCCGCAGAGAACAGATAATCCGCCCGGTGCTGTTCATAAAAGCGGCGGGTCATGTATACACCTTTTTTAAGTTGGAAGATATGACCGGCTTTTGCCCAGCGATGGAGCAAGACGCGCACGGAGTCTGATGCATCCCTCTTAGTGAACTGTTTAAAGCCTTCCAGCGTGAAGTAGGGGATACCTTCAAAAGGGCGTAATAAGTCGGTTTTCATTTTTATATTGGATAATACACAATTTATGTATATTATCCAATATAAAAATCATTTCGTCAAGAACGAAATAGCTCCTGCCGTCACAGAAGCGATTTCATGCAGAACCCAAAAAAACGTCAAATTGAAGAATTATGCTACCCCATCACGATCTTCGGGCGACTGCGAAGCGTGCAACGCCTCCGCCAGATGCACGGACTCGATCTCCTCGCTCCCCGCCAGATCCGCAATCGTGCGCGCCAGTTTCACGCTTTGCGTGCGATGATAGGCGCGCGCCGACAAATTGAGTTGCGTCATGCACCGCACGATGTCGCCGCCCGCATCAAACGCTGACCCTCCTCCCTTCGACGTTGCTCAGGACAAACCTGCAACCGGCAAAACTGCCTGATCTCACCGACGCGCATATCGGCGTTGCAGACGATCTCGGATGATCCGTTGTTCGAGAAGCGCGTGAGCTGTCTCTCACGCGCAGCTTGCACACGCGCCCGAATAGACTCAGACGATTCACTCAAGCGATCCCCACTCAATTTTTCAT